>JAYPBG010000198.1:0-6879 GCA_038124075.1 Gammaproteobacteria bacterium | reverse complement strand
TCCACAGTAGGACTTTCACCTACAAGACATACGCCGCTTTTCCCAGCGCACGGCATATTCCCTCGGAATTTCCGATCCCCCATCAAATCCATTGATATCATTGGTCTGTAGCAAGATGTATCTTTAATAACCGCATAAATATACAGGCAAATTTAGGTCTTTTTATAAACTATTAACTCGATATCCAATCAGGCCACTGTCATTTGCAGCAGCAGCCTCTATCTCTTTGTCTATTGACTCCGCACTTATCTCTTCTAGCAACGTATCTACATCAATTGCCTGCACTTCCAGCCCTTCAAATGAGTAGAATCCCATCAAGCTTATGTGCGACCACGCGATGGGTGACATTTGTGAAATTAGCTGGCATGTTTTCTCATCCCGTCTTCGTTCAAAGGTGTTTTTAAGCTCTGAAAGAATAACGCTATTATAGTAAATTATAGAGCTAGCAATGAGGCGCCCACATTCATTCCATTGCGTTATCTCAAAGTCATTGCCTCCTTTGAACTGGTTACCACTGATGTTAGCGATCGCACGCCGTAGCTGATGATATTGCTCACCTCTACAAAGTGCAGCTTGTATGAACTCTCTGAGCTTTTCATCGTGAGCATACTCCAGCAAATAGATTGACTTTATTAATCGATTATATTCGTGCAGCGCAGCAAGTGTCTTGTAGCTGTTTTTATTGCGATTTAACTTTTTAATGATAGCACTCTGCTTCGTTGTCTTACGGCGTAATGAGCAAATGATCCGTTGAATTTCCGGCCACTCTGACTCAATCAAATCTGTGTTGATTGATTTTTTGAGCGTAATCGTGATGCCCTGCTCTGTGTACCCGATGTCGAATGTATCGAGAAAAATATTTTTGAACTTGGCATACCGAGGCGCAAAATGCTGACCAAAGAGATCGAGTATGGCAAAGTTCACTCCGTTTGTTCCATGCTGATCACTGGTCATCGACTTAGGCTTAAGTTCGCTGCTGTTATTATAGAGCAGATCAAATAGAAACCAACTTTCATGCTCGTTGGCTGAGGTCACTTCTGTCGTGATTGGCACGTTGTTGAAAACTGTGCTGATGACTGATACCCCTTGACCTTGACGAAAATACTTAGATGAGTATCGGGCTTTGAACGTATTGAGGCGACATCTAAATTTCTGTCCATCGATGCTGGCAAGCGGTAATTCTTCATTAATTGTGTAGTCTTCGAAGATGGGTAGCTTTGCCATGGCGCTCGCAATTAAGTCATGTGCTTGACCAATGTTCTCAGACGTAAGATAGAGGTCATTGACTGTATTTAACGCTGCCAGGGTGCGATCAGAGGAGGAGGCCATACGGCTGACCCCATAGCCGCCTCCATTTGCTAGAATACCAGCAAGCAAATCATTTTCATCCGCCTGAAGCCCCTTTTTTCTACTCGCCAGAATTTTGAATTTTTTCAAAAATCCGACGCGATCATTCACAAACCGAAGTACCTCCACAATGCTTTTCTGATGTAGCTGACCGTAGATAGGGTTATCCTGATCAGTTCTGGATTTAGGGTGTGGCCTTGACCATTCTAGTTGATTCTTGCTTGGGTGGCGCTGAATGAACACGTTGCTGCTTTGGTTGATTTGGTCCGAGAGACTGGCGCACATTTTATTGAAGTGGGCAATGCGATCCTCTAATATCTCATTAACCGGCGTGGTCATGCTCTCCAACCCTGTGCTGGCACGTAGTGAACTCTCCTCTTTTTCCCACTCGACTTTACCAATCAAATCGGATTCAAGACAGCGATTTTTTTCACTCTCTTCAATAAAAACTGTATCAGACTCCATCAGTTTCATGAGTCGGTAGTAGAGATAAAACTCCGTTCTCTTCGTGATCTGTTGATCGTTTTCGTCAATTAGGTAAGGCTTTATACTCGGCGACAAAAACCGGCGATCCAATGGAGGCATGATGCTCTCTTTTAGGCTATGCCGGGTGAGATCCAGTATCTTACTGATCATATCGCTGGATTCATGTGTGTTGAAATCGATAGCACAGTAGAGCTTTCGTATCAGTTGAGAGACCTTGTGATGCTTGCTCTCAATAAATGACCATTTATAGTCACTTTTGTCAAAATCATGGCTGCTCAAGTGTTGACTTATTAGAACAATCTCTCGTTTGGAGAGTAGCTTGTAGGCTTTTTTGCACGCTTCACCAAACGTGGTATTGGGATCAATAGTGCCGTCTGCGAAAAGGCCTAAGACGACGCCTGCTTGATTGAGCTTGTTTCTGACCGTTTCTAGATCATCGGCCACCTTTTGCTTAGCATGATCAAGTGCGCTTTGATTTAACTTGCGTACCCAGAATATCAAGGCATCTGTTAATCGATCATTACACTGGCGATAGCGAAAGTAGAGATAACTTGATAAGTAGAGCAACCCTTGCCATTTGTTGTAACGACGTAAAAAATAGAGTGATTGATGGCGTACCATGGAGGCATAATATTCCAGATTGCCCTGAGAGACACTGAGCCTCTTCATCAGCGCTTTCAAATCATCATATAAGGGCTGAATGGTAGAATGAATCTTCAGTTCACGCTCAATTTGGGCGTGCCCAAAATCTTTGGCCCCCTTATGTTCGGCCAACTGATTCAGTGCTCCATCTTCATTCAAGAGTCCAGTTAATGCTTTAACAGTGGCCGGCTTCATATGAGAAGCGAGGGTATCCATTAGCCGCTTTTGCTCAGAAGCCAATACACCTGAAATAGAGTCCTGCAATTGAGTGTACCCTGGAAGGGTAACGCGAATTTGATGCAAAAAAGCCAAACTTTCATCAAATAGGTATCGAGGATCAGCGCTAATCGTCACGACATCCTTCAGTTTATTCACCAATCTCTTTTGGTGTTTACTCTCAAAACGTTGCACGTTGACAATCGCCATTGCCTTGTTGTGTAAACGAGCGTAAGTACTTCCGGGTATTCGAGTATAGACTGGCTTTTTGTGGGGGAAGTACCGACTGCAGAGGTATTGCACATCCTCCTTGGCCTGACGGAGCGTAACATCAGGCACCACCCACTTTGCCCGATAGTATCCGACCAGCAGCATCAAGTAGAGTTGGGACCTGAAGTCCAGTGATTTAGCGGTTACCTGTTTAAGTGTCCGGGCATCAAAAGAGAACACATCGGCTCGCCTTGCTTTCGAGAGTATTGGCTGTGAATAGAGCTCTTGAATTTCATCAGAGGTTAAAATGGTTATGCGCTTCGTTTTCATCGTACTTCCCCATGTGAGTGACATCAAGATCGGCATGGTATCGATTTGGTTAATAATAAACCAGGCAAACCGAGCTGCCGCACACAAAACGCATCCGTTTTGGTACAATGCCGGCCCCACAGGAAGCAAAGAAGGTCAAACGAATGATGAATCTGGTCATCAAGATCAGCACCGAAACCGGCAAGCTGACAGTATCTCAGTTACACAGAGGCGCCTCGAACAATACAGTGGTCTATGAAGCGTTATTTGAGAAGTTAGGCTTAGCAGTGCAAGCCAGCGCCAACAAAGAGTATGGATATCTCAACAAGGCATCGCTGACGCCTTTTCAGAGCGCTTTGGAGGACGCCTGTTTGCACCAATGTTCATGGGCGACGTTGAATAAAGCCTTAGCTGAGTCGCTCACAGATTGCTTCTCCGAGCTATCTCAAGATCATTACTTATGGGTCACTCAATCCCAACAAGCAGATCATTTACCCATCGGCCTATTTCTTCTGAAACACGATGCCAGCTACTTCTTCAATGAAGCGCTTGAACTCAATCAAGCTCAATGTATTGACCCAAGCAAGCTCAAATATGCCGCCATTGTCGATCCGACCCAGTGGCAACAGCGATCAAATCGATACGTGACACTGATGACGCCCAAGTCTTCAGACCCTATCGCTGATGCATTTGTAAAGCTGATGGGCTTTACGGCAAGCGTTGATCGTAAGGCTGACACGGAAGAGTTCCTACAGATGATCCAGCAGTATGCCAATGAAGTGATTCCAGATCAGAAAAAAGAGGTCACCCCTCGAGTATTCAAGTATTGCTCTGATCAAGACCGCCAGGGGCGTTCAGTAAACATTCAAAAGCTCTCAGAGTACATGGATGAGCAAGCACCTGAGGCATTTGCTAAATACGTAGCCGCTAACCTAGATACCCCACCAACAGATTGGCACCCCGATCGAAGGCAAGTCCAAAAGCACACCAAGTTTTTTGGTCGCGATCATAATATCAGTATTAGTTTTTCATCTATGATGTTTGGGGATGATATTGTGTACGATGAACGAGCCAACACATTGACGATAAGGTCGCTACCCACATCATTGGTCAGGCAGATTGAACGCTATCTAAAAAAGAGCGGTTAGAGGTAGATGATTAAAACCGATGCTTCTGAGACTCATCATGCCATCGATCATCCTCAACATGTTGATAGATGGCTGTCGTCTCGAGCTTTTCGTGCCGAGCATTGCGGCTGAGGTATTTTAAGCTGATTCCTGAGTCATCCTGCTGGGTGATCGAAGTATGGCGAAACCAATGCGTAGAGGCGCGTTTAAGCTTCTTAGCTCGAATAGGGTCATCGGGCATCCACTGTTCAGCAGCACCGGTGACCACTGATTTTACAATGCGGTAGACCGTCGAGCTGGTAACTGCTGAAGTACCCTTGATACTGCGCAGCAACGGCGATTGATCGTTTTCGTTGGGCAGTGCTTCAAGCCCAAGGTAGCGCCGGTATCGCATCAGAGCATCGAGCATTTCATCGGAGACAGGTACCTTAGCTTTCTTGGAGCCTTTGCCAATCACAAACCACCACCAGCGACCTCGGTGTTCACGAAAGCTGTTCATCGTGTGGCTGGACACTTCACTGACCCTGGGTGCCAGGAGGTACAGCAAATGGAATAGGAAGCGGATACGCTCATAGGTATTGACTTCTTGCGGTGTGTTTTGAGGTAGATTTATGATGTAATCTTTGAGATATTGCCAGCTCTCCTGATCAAGGAACCGCTCAACAACTATCTTGCGGTCTTCATCATTGATGCGGCGGTTGCGTCGTCGAATTAAGGAAAGAGGGTTCCCCATGAGGTAACCTGCATCGACTAAGTAGGAGAAGAGTGCGTTGATCGCAATCAAGGCTTGTTTTTGGCTGTTGGGACTCAGGCCCTTCTCAAAAGGATACCACCGATCAGAATCACGAGGCGCTCGTGGCCCGCACCAATAATGTGAGGGTTGAGGGTCAGCGAGAAATGCCTGGTAACTGACAAAATCGGTTCGAGTCAGCTGGGCGAGAGACTTGTTGAGATGTTTCATCGACCACAGCAGTAATCGCTCAACCTCTTTGCGGTAGTAGCGAAACGTGTTGGGGGAGTCGCTGAATTCAGACAGCCAAGATTGAATAGCGTCAAAATCGTTATCCGCATCGATGTGACAGACGCTCTGCTTGTTACGGTTTGGGCCGTTGCTGTCAAAGCTACTTACAACAAGTTGCAGTAACTCAATGGGCAATGGCTTGTGGTCGACATTGGATATCGTAGTTGAGTGCACACCCTTTCCTTTGAACAAAAATGGCTCAATTGGTTATCTTTTAGGCTTCCTATGATCTTGCTCAGCCAGACCTGATGAACTATAGCAAAGTCACACCTGATTATGGGCATAATCATGCATTTATTTAAATAGTGATCAAATATGTAAGGTATACGATACACATTTAACCGTACTTTATGCCATACTCTACCTTGACTCAGACAAGGAGATCTAAAAATGAGCAGAAAAATAGCCACACCTGCCGCTGTATTCGCCGCATGTGAGGCCTTAGAAGAAGCAGGCAAACCTTGGAACCGCGATGATGTACGTCACGCCGTTGGCGGTGGTGGGTACAGTGTGATCGATCCACTTATTCAAGCCTGGAGGAAAATAAATCCAATCAAGGCCATTGCGCCGACCACCCCTACTGACCTCTTACATGTCCTCGCAGAGTCAATAGAGTCCCATCTATCACAATATATCAGAGATGTTGAACAACGTGACAACGAACGATTGAAAGCGTTTGAGAACAGCGCCTTGAGCCTATCGGAAAGAATTAATGACCTCGAACTTAAAATTCAGCAGCAAGGGGTTCAACTGGATGCTGCTGAGTCTGAAAAACTTCAACTGCAATCTAAAAACGGCGAATACACAGAAAAAATCGCTGAGGTTACTCAGACTAATGCCAAACGCCTTGCGGAGTGTGATGAGCTAAGGGGCAGCATTCAAAGATTAGAGGTGCAGTTTGAGGAGGCGAAATCTAGCCATATGCTAGAATTATCCAAGCAGACTGACCAGCACCATGAACAAATAAATGCGATTAAAAGTGACTATCAGCAACAGCTTACTCTTCAGAAGAATGACCTGATAAAAAGTAATGAGCAATCAGAAAATCGATTAATGCGCCTCATCGAGCAAGAGCGCTCATCTTCAAAGCAACAGCTTGCAGAGCTGCAAAAACGGTTAGATGAAGCTAATCAACAAGGCGCCAAACTGTCTGAAAAGAATACGGCTCTCATATTAGATGTAAAGCGAACAGAAACGGAGATTCACATGCTCAAAAAGACGTTGGAGAGCAAAGAAAATCGTAGGGAAATGGATGAATTAACATCTACTCTCAAAGTATTAACCGAAAAGATCAGCGACCTAGAGAACGCGGAAAATTGAATGGAACGATCAATAGCCACCATTTTAAACGCATAGCAGAGGGGAATAGGTATGACCAAGGCAGAACAAGAGTTACTTGAGACTGGAACAATTATCTTATTTGAGGTACTGGATACATCAGTAAAAGCCTGTGCCGATAGAAAAGCAGCGTATGCAACAGCAACACTGATGATGTTAGATGAGGATGAAGATAAGGGGTAC
>JAYPBG010000197.1:0-6886 GCA_038124075.1 Gammaproteobacteria bacterium | reverse complement strand
ACTTTATATAGAAGATAAATATATATAAGATAAGCCCCCATACCAAATACCGAAAATAACGATCCAATAACGAATAAACAGGTTATAATATGTCTCTTTCAGTATTATCAGTCACGAACGCCAACGCTTCAGCTAAAGTTTCAAACTTAGCTACAGACCAGAATTCACACCTTGCTAATACAACATATACAACAGAAGGTACATCACCCCCCTCCTCTTTGGACCCTACTAGAGTAACAATAATGTGTGCCCCCCCCCGCCGATTCCAACCAGGTTCTGCTTCAAGAAGCCAACCCCGTAAAGAGCGGTCAGCACCCCCACCCTCGTATCGACACAAACATGAATGAGATTGATCACACCGTTGCAAAATTTAAATACAATAATGAACACAATATTCAATCATCCAAATTTCTACCAGACAACATAAAATCAAAGCATAACGAAAGTGTCAACCAGCTAGAAGAGCTAGGAAACAAGATACATGAGGCTTTCGATCAGATTAACAACCTGATCGAAAGCGAAGACCCAAAAGATAGCAATAAAATTAAAGAGTTAAAAACTGAACTGGAGCAGCTCAAAAATGCGTTTGACAGCTCATCAGAGAGCCTAAGCAAGAGCGAGCTGGAAAACCTATTATTAAAGCTAGCCTATATCTTCAAACAGTTTGGAGAAGAATTTTCAAAGTCATACAACTCGCTAAGATAAACTTTACATTGCTCCAACCAAAACCCAATGTACCTTAAAAGCTAAAAGTAAGAGACAGAATATGAACAACAATATCTCACCCTATCGCCGTGCAAATATAAACACTGTGTCTTTAGGCATAAACACACAGAACACCAGTAAAAAAGCGCTGGGAAGCCTCAAAGAAATCAGCCCTGCACAGCGACCACCCAGACCAAAAACTTCAAACAGCTTCTTCCAAGACAGAATGAAAAAATCTACGAATACCAGACCCAGGTTATCCGCAATCAAACAGACAACACCGCTATTACAACGGGCACAATCAGGTCCGTTGGTTGCTATCCATGATGGACAGCCTGTGGGGTATGACAACCGAATTGAGCTTGCGGCCTATCTGGGTGGTGAGGACCAAGTGAGCATCACTCAGGCCTATCACCCTGAGGATCCTAATAAACGAGTTACTCTCGATATGAGTTCACTTAAAAATCTTACCCTTAACGCAAAGCAAGCACTGGCTGGAGATGCGGGAAAAGATCCCCATATAAAAGCGCGCCTTGAACGTTTTTTAGATCGATACGACGCACTGACATCATCGACGACATTAAACGATGACCAATGCACAGCCATACAATCGCTCTCTAATCTATTTAATAGCAGCAGCTCACTCGAGGTGTTACTGCCAAGCCTACAGACTCTGATTCAAAACCTCAACAGCGAAACACGCACATGGCTACTGGCACAACCACTTCCCGGCAATGATGAAATAAAATCACTTAGTGCATGCATAGATATAGCAACCAGTAACAACGTCGACGATCGTCATTCATACTGCGCCCGTAGCGCTAAATCTTCAATCCAGCGTCTTATAAAAGGTCTAGAGGCCGAGGTTGATATAAATAAGGCCAAAAAGGCTTAGCGCAAAAGAACATTTCAAATGATTTCACACTCACTTATTCACTTATTCACTTATTCACTTATTCACTTATTCACTTATTCATAATGGGCAACATTGGGTATTAACTAGAGAGAAACTTGTCGATTCGCTTTGCTGAAACCGGCATCATGGTACCCACCTGCTGAGCAAATAGAGAGATACGAAACTCCTGCAGCCACCACTGCACCTCACCCCTTCTCGGATCACTGCTGGATAACTGGCTCAAACGTTTTTCAACCCTCTCTGCAGTACGCTGCCACTCAAGCTGTAAACTGCGATCTTTTTTCAGCTGCTGCGGCAGGCGTTCCAGACGGTAGAGAATGGCATCCATATACGCAGGGTAACGCGCTATCCACTTTGTGGGCGTTGTTTTTATAAAATCAGCGGGCAACAGCGCATCAATCTGAGCCACAACATCGTTCATCGACTCCAGATATTCTAGCCGCTTTCGCTGCTGCTGCAGCCGTTTGATCGCTCGATAGCGTTGACTGATCGACTGCAACTGCTTCAACATGGCTTGGAAGCCTGGCACTACTTTATTTCGGCCGGTTGCAAGCCGCTGTTCAAACGCTGCTTTTTTATAGATCAATGGCGCCTCTTCTATAAAGACATGCATCACATTGGCATCCATCAAGTTGTCCAACAACGCATCATGAGCGTGCGCACCCAACAGCTGCATCGCTATCTCACTGAGCTCTTTTTTAAAGCTTTTTTTGATGTACCGCACACTCTCTTTCAAATGCAGCACACAGAGTCGGCATAAGCCACTGCGCATCACTCGATCCCGCTCTTCAGGTGTCGCCAACAAGGTGATTTCCACGGCATCGCCTTGGTCACTCAACGCGGGATAGAGGGTCACCTGCCGGCCTGCGATATTTTGTTGCACGGATTCATCAAGATCAGCAAACGTCCATTCGGTATAACGCATGTCGTGTGCTGATGCGACCCCAGCCTCACCCTTTGATCTCTCTACAACGGAATCGGCCACCGCCTTATTGACCTCACTGCGAAGCTGGGTCTGCAGCTGACCCAGATCTCGCCCCTCATCGACCACCTGACCTTTCGCATCGACCACCTGGTGGTGAAAGCGGTGACAGGGTGAGAGCGCCTCTTTAGGCCACTCATGCGGCTCAATGATCACACCGGTCATCTTTCGCATGCAGCTGGAGAGCGCATCATAGAGCGAGCCCTGTGGCAACGGAAACGCCTGAAGAAAGGCCTGAACATAATTAGGCACAGGCACAAAGTTCTTTCGCTTTGCTTTTGGCAGTCCACGCAGCAAGGCTTCGCACTTGGCGGGCAGAAGGCCCGGCACCAACCACTCTAAACGAGGCGACGCCAATACGGGCAGCAGCGCTAAAGGGACTTTCAAGGTCACCCCGTCTCGCTCACTGGTAGGATCAAATTGATACGCCAAATCAAACCGGTGGCCTTCAAGCATCAACACATTTGGGTAGGCTTCATCGGTAATGTCATCGGCATCATCGACCATCAGATCGGACTCTTGCATATAGAGCGACTGATCACCGTTTCGCTTAACCCAACGCTCCAGTGAACGCATCTGCACGATATCACTGGGTATGCGCTCTGAGTAGAAGGCGACCAACGCCTGATCGTCGACTAAAATATTGCGCCGACGCCGCTTCTCTTCTAACGCTTCTACTTTCTTACGCAGAGCACCGTTGTGTTGATAAAAGCCTAAACGGGTATTCACCTGCTCCGCAACCAGGCCTTCACGAATAAAGAGATCACGCGCCAACTCAGGGTCATGCGGTGCGAAGTGAACACGCCGACCGGAGTAGATCACTAAGCCGTAAAATGTCGCCTGCTCCAAAGCAACCACCTGCCCTCGACGCTTTTCCCAATGCGGTTCGGCATGGCTTCTACGCAACCAAGGTTTGACCGCCTCCTCGACCCACTCCGGCTCAATGGCGGCAATGCGGTGCGCATAGACTCGCTGCGTCTCTATTATTTCAGCGGCCAACAACCAACGAAAACGCTTTTTCTTTAATGTTGACCCAGGAAAAATGGTCAGAGTGCGGTTACGCACGCCCTCATAGTCACTGGAGCGCTCTTTCAAGCGTCTTTTCTGTTGAGCGTCCATCGGCTTTACCGACGTTATTGACGCTGAGGCGTCGACAAGCTGTTGGCTGCGGGCAATATGGTGCATAAAACCGGATAGAAGCGCGCGGTGCAGTGATGCATAATCCAGCGACGTCCCGCCTTGATTCATGACATAGTTTAACGATTTAACCGACAGTTTCAGCTGCCAAATCAGGTCACGCCACTCCCGTATGCGCAACTCCGACAGCACCTGTTTTTTACACCAGCGGCTAAACTCGCGACGCGAACAGGACTCATACGCCTCCTCTATCGCGCCCCAAAGATTCAAATAGCTGACAAATTCAGAGCGCTCATCCACCCACTGGCGGTGAATCTGTTGCGCCGCTTCGGTTCGGCTGGCGGGGGTATCCCTAGGATCCAGTACACTCAATCCGCTGCAGACGATGATCGCTTCACGCAACACACCCCGTTGCGCTGCATCGATCAAGACTCGGCCCAAGCGGGGATCGATCGGAAGTTGGGCCAGTTGATGACCAACCGGTGTCACCTTCCAGCGCTCTTTGAGTGCGCCCAACTCATCGAGCAGTTGGTAGCCGTCGTTGACTAAACGGGTGTCGGGCGCGTCCAGAAAAGGAAAACGCTCAAAAGCACCCAATTTCAACGTGTGCATCTGGAGAATAACAGCCGCCAAGTGGGTACGCAGAATTTCAGGGTCGGTGAATTCCGGTCGACTCAAGTAGTCTTGCTCATCGTAGAGGCGGTAGCAGATGCCGGGGCCGATACGCCCACAGCGACCTGCCCGCTGATCGGCGCTCGCTTGCGAAATGGGCTCAATCGGCAGCCGCTGCATTTTGCTTCGGACACTGTATCGGCTGATACGCGCCAACCCGGTATCAATCACATAACCGATGTTGGGCACCGTCAGAGAGGTCTCTGCAACATTGGTTGATAGCACCAATCTGCGCCGAGCCCCTGGATTAAAAATACGGTTCTGTTCACTCTGACTTAAGCGGGCATAGAGCGGCAGCACCTCAAGCTGTTCACCGTAGCGTTTTCTAAGATGTAGAGAGACTTCACGAATATCCCGCTCACCCGAAAAGAACGCCAAGATGTCGCGCGCCGGTCGCTCAGAGGGTGTTAAGGTGCGCTCATTACGTAAAATCTCATCCACCGCACCCGCGACGCGCTCACTCCACTCCCCCTCTTCAACATCAATGCCACGGTAGTTGAGTGTCACCGGATAGCTGCGTCCTGACACTTCAATGACGGGCGCATCATTAAAGTGTTTCGAAAATCGCTGCTGATCAATGGTGGCGGAGGTAATGATGACACGCAACTCAGGCCGTTTATCGACCAATTTTTTCAGAAAACCTAACAAAAAATCGATGTTCAGTGTACGCTCATGCGCTTCATCGATAATGATCACATCGTATTTTGTCAGGCGGCGATCTTGCTGCATCTCCGCCAGGAGCATACCATCTGTTAACAGTTTAATACGGGTATCGGATCGAACGGTATCGGAAAAGCGTACTTTATAGCCGACCCAATGCCCTTCGCCGCCATTCGCCTCCTTCAGCTCCTCTTCAATACGGGTGGCCACACTGCGCGCAGCGATACGCCGGGGCTGGGTATGAGCAATCATATGATAGCCGAGCGCCATACACATTTTAGGGATTTGAGTGGTTTTACCTGACCCGGTCTCTCCTGCAATAATCACCACAGGGTGCGCTTTTACAGTGCGTTTGATCAGCTCAGCCTGGGCAGAGACAGGCAGGGAGGGAGGGTAGGTTACGTTCATCGACTTACTCATCACATCATAACTTTTAAAATTTTACAGACTGATCGAATCTGCTCTTGGTATACTAAGCAGACGTCTTACTTGCCACTGTCAAGAATGAAGCGACTTGAAGCGCCTGTCAAAGCGGCAACCAGCCAGTATTTTAAGGATTTTAGATTATATGTATACAGAAAATCAAAATAGAACCATGCCGGACGGTCATAAGGTCTTTCTGCGCCACTGGAGAAAAGAGGCCAACGGTTCATCACCCAAAGCCGTTATTCACATTATTCACGGCATGGCTGAACACTCCGCCCGCTATGAGCGCCTTGCCGAACAGCTGGTGAATCAGGGCTACCATGTCTTTGCTCACGACCATAGAGGCCACGGCTTTACAGCCCGCTCAAAAAACCAACTGGGCCACTTTGGTGATCGTTATGGCTGGCGCCAGGTGGTTGAAGATGTCAAAGTCATCAATGACCTGATACGCGAAGTATACCCTACTGAACCGCTCATCTTACTTGGCCACAGCATGGGCTCCTTCATTACTCAAAAGGCCCTTATCAAATACCCCAAGATAGCCGACGGCGTGATCCTCTCCGGTTCAACATTCCCCAACCGAGTGCTGGCAAAATCAGCAAAAATGTTGGCCACCCTGGATAAGCGGCGCAACGGCCCCGAATCACGTTGCAGAACAGTTGATTTTCTGACCTTCTATCCCTACAACAAAGCCTTTCGCCCAAACCGCACAGACTCCGACTGGCTCTCTCGAGACCCTGAAGCTGTTGATGCATACGTCAGCGATGAACGCTGCGGATTTGTCTGCACATCACAATTCTGGATCGACTTTTCAGAGGGTCTTTTAGAGCTATACAGCAAGAAACATCATAGCCAGCTGCCAACCCATATCCCTTATATGATTTTTTCAGGTGATAGAGACCCCGTGGGTGCAAATGGCAAAGGGGTTAAACGGCTTTATAAAAAGCTCTGCGGCTATGGCGCCAATGTCCACTTTAAACTCTATCCACAGGGGCGACACGAGATGTTAAATGAGACCAATAAAGGCGAAGTTGAACAAGACATTATGGCTTGGATTAAGTCCGTGGTAGTCTCTAAGCAGAAGCGTAAAGCCGTCGCCTAAGCCTCAATACATGACACCTGGTGTATGATATCAAAATCCCTTCACTTCTCATACACCAGGACAGCAACAAGACCAAAGCAAGACCAAAACAGTGCCATCCAATTCAAGTCTAACAATAACAACCATGGGTTCATGCCACTACCCATCATCATGAGCCACTATCCAAAAAGCAACCCCAAAGTCAACCCTCCTCCTTAAGCCCGTGTAAATCCTTGAAAAAAACTAAAATCTGTGGCTCTTCTCCGATTTGTTGAGGTTGTCACATTGCCATATAGAACATAGATTG
>JAYPBG010000196.1:0-6990 GCA_038124075.1 Gammaproteobacteria bacterium | reverse complement strand
AACACAAGAAGGCGGCGTGAATTTGAGCAATCTATTTCGCGCCAGCGACTACATAACCACAATTCACACACCATCCGAACACAATATCAACACCGTTGTGAACCCGATCCAGTTATGAGGATCACTGCGTCAGATGATAAAAAGTTGCCGTTTGTCGAATTTACTCTCCCTTTAGAGGGGCTGGGGGAAGAAAGACAGGCAGCCACCATTGACGAATTTATAGATTTTCTCACTTTATCTGCGGCATCGATTGGATTGGGCCTCTATTATCGGGACAGTTTTGGTTTTAATGAAAATACACTGGCTAAAATTGGCAACAAGGTGCGGCTGAGCCCAGGAACAGAACCTCCAGATGCACTGATCGATCTTCTTATCAGTATCAACCGAGACCTTAAAGAGGCGCAACGGAATCTGACAACCCGTTTCAATACACTGAGCTATCTGCAAGGAGCCAATTTGGCCCTTTACTCACCTAAAAAGAGAGATTTATCAAAAATGGAGGCGTCCTTTCAGGCAGGCGCACAGCACGCTCTGAATAGAAGTCGCGAGGCCTTAACGACGACATGATAACTTGACGACTTAACGACAGAAAAGAGTTCTTCAGAACTCAGCCACCCCTCTTGCCATTAGCAACACTTTCCAGCACTATGGGCACCACCGACAACACCACCTACCTCACTCGGAGAACGGCCGCACCGTGCAGAACAACCCGACCCAAGACCTTTACAACAACCCTCACTATCAACAGCGCTTCAGCGGCATCGGTCGCCTCTACGGCCACGAAGCCCTACGCAAACTCTCACAGGGGCATTTCGTCGTTGCAGGGTTAGGCGGTGTGGGCACCTGGGCCGCTGAAGCCTTGGCGCGCAGTGGTGTTGGCGAGATCACCTTAATCGATCTCGATGATATCTGCATCACCAACACCAACCGCCAACTGCACGCACTCAACGACACCATTGGCCACGCCAAAACCACCACCATGACACAACGCCTTAAAGGCATTAACCCCGACCTATCACTGCACTCGGTCGATGACTTCCTAGATAAAGAGAACATTCCCGAACTGATCACCCCCAAACATGACGTTGTGATCGACGCCACCGACTCTAGCCACATCAAAGCGGCACTGGTCGCCTACTGCCGAGCACGCCGCATCAGCCTCATTACCGTCGGCTCTGCAGGCGGTAAACAGGACCCCAGCGCCGTCACGACCCGTGATTTAGGCCGCACCTGCAGCGACCCCATGTTGGCCAAAGTACGGCAGCAGCTCTATCGCCTCTATAATTTTGCACGTGATAAAAACCGAAAGTTTCGAGTCGATGCCGTCTACTCCACCGAGCAGATGGTCTACCCAAAACCGTCTGGCGAGGTGTGCCAACAGAAAAGCGTCATGACGCAACAAGAGGAAGGGGCCAGCGTCAAACTGGATTGCACCAGCGGCTTCGGCTCATCCACCATGGTGACCGGCACCTTTGGGTTTATGGCCGCATCAAAAGCGATTGAACGCTACCTTAAACAACAACCTTAGGCTCAACCTCCAACGCGACACCGTACTGATCCATAACCACCGCCTGAATATGCTCGGCCAACGCCAACAGATCACGCCCTCTACAGACCGCTTTACGCCCCACCGCTGCACCAGACGTCGGCTCCTGCGCACAGTTGACCAACACCAGCGCCTGCTGTTTATGAACCGCAACAGGGCCCATACGGTACCCTTTTAACCCAGCCTGCTCTATTAACCAACCGGCTGCCAACTTATAATGCTCGGCCTGTTGAGGCACAGGGTAGGCAACCAACGTCGAATAACGCCTCCGCAAGCGCTCATAGTGCGCTCTGGAAACCGTCGGGTTTTTAAAAAAACTGCCCACATTAGGCAACCGGTTAGGATCCGGTAATTTCTCTCTGCGTATGGCCATCACCGCGCGGCTGACCGTCGAAGGCGTTAAGGCTAACCCTCCCGCCTGAAAAGCAGCGACACGCGACGCCAGCTGCCCATAACCTAATTGAGGCCGATAGCGTGTCGGGTGATATCGATCTAAACGCACATCAACCGACAGAATAATATAAGAGGCCCCCTCAGGCGCTTTAAAGAGGCTGCTGCGGTAACCAAATTGGCACGCGTCTGGCGTCAAAAAACGAACCGCCCCACTCTCTCTCTCCATCACCTCCACCTGCACAACACGCTCAGACAGCTCGACACCATAAGCACCGATATTCTGTACAGGCGCCGCACCCACCGTACCCGGAATAAGAGAGAGGTTTTCAAGACCACAAAGCCCCGCACAGAGCGACGTCTGCACCAAACCATGCCAAGACTCACCGGCCGCAACACGCCAGGTCACCGTATGGCGCGTCTGTGCCACCTGCCTCACACCGGTTAAACGCATCAAAAGAGCGATGCCAGAGACCTGCTCAGAAGCAAACACCATATTGCTCCCTTCCCCCATAACCAAAAGAGGGGCTTGGGGCCGCTTCTCAATCAGCGTCAGCAACTGTTCACGCTGTGTTATCTTTATCCCCTGATCCGCACTGGCTGAAAGGCGCAAGGTGTTATAACAGGTAAGATCAAAGCGACTCATTTTTTTGAGCACGACTCAAACGCGCGACGCACCCTCTCTAAATCCTCTTCGGTATCAACACCGGCGGGCGGCTTAGCGCGCGCCGTATCGACATGAATCTTTACACCGTTGTAGAGTGCACGCAGCTGCTCCAAACACTCTAATCGCTCAAGCGGTGCAGGCGGCCACTGCACATAACGGTGCAAGAAGCCGACACGATAAGCATAAATACCCAAGTGACGATGCCAAAAATCACCGCCTCTCAACCACTGCTCAGAGCGATCCCATGGAAGGGTGGCGCGACTGAAATAGAGCGCATAGCCCTGATGATCCGTGACCACCTTAACGGCGTTGCGGTTGTGACACTCTTCGTCGTTGTCGATGGGCGTGGACAGCGTTGCAATGGCCGCATCGGCGTGATTTGCCAGATTCAGCGCCACTTGATCGATCAATTCAGGCGGAATCAGCGGCTCATCCCCCTGTACATTGACGATACGGTGCTCATCACTGAGGCCAAGCCGCTCTGCGACCTCTTGCAGTCGATCGGTGCCCGAGGGGTGATCGTCGCGCGTCATCAACACCTCGGCCCCCATGCTCTTTGCCGCCGAATAGATAGCGTGGTGGTCGGTTGCAATAACAATACGTTGAGCACCGCTCTTTTGGGCCTGCTCATAGACGCGCTGAATCATCGGTTTACCATGAATATCCACCAACGGTTTTCCGGGTAAGCGTTGAGAGGCGAAGCGAGCCGGTATGACAACGGTATAATCGCCAATCGGTTGATCGGCAGGGCTTAAAGGACTCATGCTTTTTATCTCCTCACGGGTAGCACGCTTTCAAGGTGTGTGAACAGTGTGGGTTCGATCTCTGTATTGACCCGTAAATAGCACCAGTTGGGCTGTGCAAAAGCCCGACAGCGGACACTGTCTTTCTCGGTCATGATCACAGGCGCGTGCCGGCCAAACAGATCGAAGTCAGAGGGCACAAAAGGGTGGTGATCAGGAAACGCCACGCAGTGATTTAATGTCAGCCCTTTCGCTGCCAACGCATCAAAAAATCGTTTCGGATTGCCAATGCCTGTCACGGCCGATACCGGCATATCGGGCAGCGTATAGGGCTCATTGTCGAGCACACGAAAGAAGCCGGCGTTATTTAAGTGAAACATCGCTTGTGGCACGGATTCTGGCAAGGCCTCCAAAAGCGTCTTTGACACTGCGCCTGCCTGACCGTGCACCAACAGCGCATCCACATGCTGCAACCGCTCAATGGGCTCACGCAGCGGCCCCACCGGTAGACAGTGGCCGTTGCCAAAACCCCGGGCACCATCAATCACTGCGATCTCAATATGACGCGGCAGCGCATAGTGCTGCATACCATCATCGGAAAGCACCACATCAACCCCGGGAAACTGTTCACAGAGGGTGTCCAGAGCCGCGCGCCTTCGCTTATTGATCACAACCGGCACCTGTGTGCGTCGATGCAACAACAGCGGCTCATCCCCCACCTCTTGCACCGTATGGTTCGGCGTCACCACCTTGGAGCCAAGCAGGTTATGCGCGCCATAGCCTCGGCTGATCACTCCGGGCCGATAGCCCTTCTGCTTAAGCCACTCAACCAACCCTAAAATAACAGGGGTTTTGCCTGTGCCGCCCACCGTGATATTGCCCACCACAATCACCACCGGCTTTGAGGCCAATGCGTGACGGCTCGAAGAGGCTTTGAGTTGCCGACGGCAGTGAGCCAAGGCTTCATAGAGATGCCCAAGGGGCTTGGAGATATTAAACAGTATCCGTTCACTTTTTTTATGCGTCTGCGTTGGCCGATACCAGAACTCAGTCACCCGCTTTTCCAAATCCAGCATATCTACCTCATACCTGCTTAGAGGGTTGCGTTTTATTAAAGGTTGACTGCAGCTCAGTATAGATACCGCCTTGCGCCAGCAGCGCTTTATGCGTACCCACCTCAACAATGCGCCCCTGATCCATCACCACAATGGTGTCAGCAGCCTCAATCGTTGAGAGGCGGTGGGCGATCACCAATGTGGTACGGTTCTGCATAACACGCTCGAGCGCTGTTTGAATAATGCGTTCAGAGGCATTATCGAGTGCAGAGGTGGCCTCATCGAGAATTAAAAGTGGCGCATTTTTCAGCAGAGCGCGCGCAATTGCCAAACGCTGTCGCTGCCCCCCTGAAAGCTGAACACCCTCTTCACCCAAAAGGGTATTCATACCATCGGGCAGAGCATCAATAAACTCCAACGCATTGGCATCTTCAGCCGCAGCACGAATCTCTTCAGGCGTGGCCCCTTCAAGGGTGCCATAAGCAATGTTGTGAGCGATGGTCGCGTTGAACAGCGCCACCTCTTGTGTCACCATCGCCACCTGTTCGCGCAGGTGGCTCAGGCTCAACGCCTCAATCGGCACGCCGTCAAGCGTGATGGTACCGGAGGTTGGGTCGTAAAACCGAGGGATCAGGCTCGCCAACGTACTTTTACCTGCACCCGAGCGCCCCACAAAAGCAACCATCTCGCCGGGTTTTATCGTGAGTGTTATCTCTTTGAGTACACGATGATCTCTTTCGGCCTGCCCCTGCTGCCCATCGTCTTGCCGAGACGGGGCATCATCGTCACTCTCTGCAGCAGGCGTGTGGCGATGACTCTTATCTTCCAGCAGAGGGTACTCAAAACAGACCTCATGAAACGCAAGCTCACCACGGACGTGGGAGAGCCTCTGCCCCCCTTCATCGCGTTCACGAGGCTCATCCATGAGTTCAAATATAGAGCGAGCCCCTGCAATGCCGCGCTGAATGGTACCATTAACCTGGGTCAATTGACGAATCGGCTTTACCATTAAACCCGCCGCCGTCAAATAGGCAATGAAGTCAGCAGCCGATGTATCACCAAAGAGCTGCGGCTGCAGTGCAACCCAAACCATCGCCGACATGGCGATCGAGACAATACACTGCACCACCGGCGTATTGATCGATTGGGTCACCACCAGCTTCATGCTCTGCTTTAAATTGTTTTGACTGGCATCATCAAAACGTTGACGCTCAAATGGACCCCCGCCATAGAGCTTCACAACATTAAAGCCATTGAGCGCTTCAGAGGCGATATGGGTGACATCCCCCATCGAGTCCTGTATACGCTGGCTGACAAGATTGAGCCTGCGACTGGCGTAACGCACCACCCAGCCGATAAGAGGGAAAATAAGCACAAACAGCAGTGACAACTTCCAGTGGGAATAGATCAGATAGACCATCAAACCGATGACAATCAACCCCTCTTGAAGAATGATCTTCAGCGCTTCGCTTGAGCTGCCGGCCACCTGTTCAACGTTATAGGTGATTTTCGAGAGAACACGACCGCTCGCGTGCTGATCAAAATAGCTGGGGGATAAAGAGAGAAGCTGGCGAAAGAGCTCAACACGCAGGTCATGTACGACCTTTCGGGCCACATACGCCACACCGTAACTGCCCAAGAAAGAGCCGATGCCTCGAACCAAGAAGATGACCATAATGGCCACCGCAATCAAATTTTTCGCCGTCTGATCACCGCTGTCGATCGCTGAAAAGATATACTTGATCAGCTCTGCCCAGATCCACTGCGTCTGTGCATAGATCAAAAAGCCTACAACACCAACCACCATAGCGGTTTTATAAGGGATTGTATAACGGAGCAACCGTTTATACGTTGTCCAACTGCTCATATTTTTACTGCTGCCTCTGGCTAAACACCCGATAGCCTGTTGCCCAAACGCACGGGATGACAGGCGATGAAACGGTGCATCTGTTTTAAAGGGGTTAGTGTAGCAGTTTAGGACGCGAATGCAGAGCCAGCGTGAAGAAAAGAGCCTTTCTCCAAAGCTACTCTGCCGGTCGTTTTGTGGTCATATTCAATCGAGTGAAGCCCAGCTGCCCTGCTGCATCCAGAGCCGTTATCACGGCTTGGTGTGGCGCATGAGCATCGGCCGTCACCACCAGCGGAATATCGGTTTGCCCGTTCGACTCGCGGCTCAGCGCTGACTTTATGGTCTCAATGTCCTTAGAGACAAGCACTTTACCATTGATCGCATACTGCGAATCCTGGCTGATGGTAATCTCCAATATCTCGGGCAACTCATCCGTCACCGCTTTGCCATCTGCTGTGGGGAGCTCCAAGGTGAGCCGTGTCTCTTTGGTAAAGGTCGTTGTGACCATAAAAAAGATCAGCAGTAAGAAGACAACATCAATCAGCGGGGTTAGATTGACCGAGACCTCTTCACGGTGTTCACGATGAGAGCGCGCAAATTTCACTCTTTAGTTCTCTCCTTTATGTCCGATTCACGCTCTCCATGCATCACATCAACCAGCTTAATAGCCTCTTGCTCCATATAGATGGTCAGTTCATCAACCCGACGCGTTAAGAAACGATGAAAAAAGAGCGCAGGAA
>JAYPBG010000195.1:0-6991 GCA_038124075.1 Gammaproteobacteria bacterium | reverse complement strand
AAAGTTGAACTGCATGATATCCCCAAAGAGGTAAACTATCCTCAACCCGAAACCACCTCTGCATCAACTGCCGCTCACTGGCCCATCACACGTTATACGCAAGGCACCAACGGGCTCTCATACCAACAACTTGTGATCGACCTGCCTACACTCAGTGAAGAGCAGTTAAACCTACTGCCCATCTACACCCTCTGCTTAGGAGAACTCGGTGCCGGTGACAAAGATTACCTTGCCATGCAGACCTGGCAAGCGCGTGTGACAGGCGGGGTTGGCGCCAGCTACAGCATCTCCTGTAAAAAAGAGGATCCAAACCAACTAAACGCCCGAATCATTCTGGGCAGCCGCGCCCTCAACCACAATCATGAAGCCATGAGCGAGCTTATACAGTTCACACTTGAGCAAGCCAAGTTCACTGAAGGCAGCCGCATCAAAGAGCTGATCGCTCAAAAACGGACAGCCATGGAGCAGAGAATCACCGGAAACGGCCATGCATTAGCCATGAGTGCAGCCAGCAGCGGGCTCGCGCCCACGGCTAAAATACACCATGAGCTGAACGGCTTAAACGGGATCATCAAAACCAAACAGCTAGCCGATGCGATCACCAACGATCCCACAGCGTTGGAGTCGCTGCAAAGTGCCCTCGAAACCCTTCACGCACAACTGCTAAAAGCGCCTCGCCGTCTCTGTGTGATCAGTGACCCTGAATACTCAGAAACCGCTGAACAGGAGATCATTCAGCAGTGGCAAAGCCACTCAGAAGCCACAGACAGTGGCTCATTTAAAGCATTTGAGTTCCCCTTTTCACGGAATCCACAGCGGTCCGTCTGGCTCACCAATACACAAGTCAACTTCTGTGCTAAATCGTACCCTTGTGTTCCTTATAACCACCCTGACTCACCTGTGCTCTCAGTACTGGCATCCTACCTTCGAAACGGTTACCTCCACCGAACCATCCGTGAACAAGGTGGCGCATACGGCGGTGGTGCAGGCTACGCCAATGTCGCCGGTCTATTCCGCTTCTACTCCTACCGAGACCCACGCTTCATCGAAACACTCAATGATTTCGATCACTCTATTCAATGGTTACTGAACCAACCTCAGGAGCCCCAGGCGCTTGAGCAAGCGATTCTGAGTGTTATATCAACCGTGGATAAACCCGGGTCACCTGCAGGAGAAGCACGTGAGAGTTACCACTTAGGGCTCAACGGTATCGATGATACGTTTAGACGCAACTTCCGCGCTAAGATTGTCGACGTCACACTTGACGACTTACAACGAGTTGCACAACAATATCTTGCCAACGCAACTGAAGTCAGTATTGCTGTGGTGAGCCAAAGCTCAACCTGGGACGCCTTAAAAGGTCAAATCGACTTAAGCGCCACAACGGTCTAATCCATAACGATCGAACAACATCAACAGGCACCCTCGTCGCACTTATGACCATTGAGGCGACGAAGGTGTGGAGCTGAACTTATGAAGATCATGCACAAATACGCCGTCGACACAGACGGTGCGGGCAGCGAAATCGAACTGCCCACAGATGCCTGCGTAAAACACCTCGAATACCTGAACGTCGATAAAACGCTCTATATATGGGTTGAAGTGCCGGCTGAACTCAAATGCGATAAACAGCTGAGGCGCTTCAAAGTGTTTAAAACCGGAGACGGTATCCCTATATCCGCCCAATACTGTGGCACTGCCGTTGACCACTATCTACCAGAAGCCTACCACGTCTATGAAATTGAGCCGACGGGTTAAAACACTGACCATCACAGCACTGCTGACATCAACACTCAGCTGTCAGTCCATGCGCGCCATCGACACCAAGAGTGCACGGCCCCCACCTCAAACAAACGTGGCGGAGGTGGAGAAGGTGACTGGAGTGATGGAGATACTCAAAGAGAAAGGGGGGCCTGATCATGGGTCTGCCCATATTGTTAACACCACACGCTTTCAGCACATCATCTTTGATAACACCGACCATAAGAGAGACGCCCCCCTCCCAACGCCCCTCTATATCTTTATAGAAGGTGATGGTCAAGCCTGGAAGAACAACAGAGTCAGCCGCGACCCAACCCCTAAACACCCCCTTATGCTCTCCCTGATGACCGAGAGCCCCTTCCCCGCGCTCTACTTAACTCGTCCCTGCTACTTTCCGCTCCCCAACCACCCCTTGTCACCCAACCGTGCCTGCCATCCCAAATGGTGGACAAGCCACCGCTACGCCCCTGAAATCGTCACCAGCATGATCGAAGCCCTTCAAATCTATATGGGAATCTATATGAGAATCTATATGGAATATATGGGGGAATATATGGGACACCCAAAAAATTTAATATGGGTGTCCCATAAAAGAGAACCCGATCTTATCCTCGTCGGGCACAGCGGCGGTGGTGCATTAGCGCTCTTAATGGCCGATCAACTCATCTCTTCAGCCAGCAAACAGGACGAACAAAAAACAACCATCCACGTCATCACCCTTGCCGGCAACATTGACACCGAAGCCTGGTCCGAACACCATGGCTACTCACCACTCAGCGGATCCCTCAACCCAAAACAGAGCCCTCACTTAGCTAAGATTCCGCAACACCACCTCTTAGGCGAAGAAGACCGTAACATTCCCCCCGAACTCCTCCTCCCCCTCCTTAAGTCAAAAGGGTTGAAGCACAGGGTGATTAAAAAGGTAGGTCACACAAAGGGCTGGAAGAAGGTGTGGCGCGATATCATTCGAAGCGACGATTGGCCAACAGAAAAAAATAACCCCCCTACGAGAGGGGGTTATTGACACATGGATAAATGCGTTACAAAAAGCAACAAAGTAGTACAAGCAATGCCTAAAAACGATAAACAATATTCAATCTGGTATCCCTAATACTCGACTCTATCTCCACATCAAACGGAAGATCCACATTAGATACCTTATCTACACCTATCTCGCTGGAGATTTCGCGCGCCAAATCTCCTAACTTCGATCGAGCGGTATGTTGCCAGGCGATCTGCAGAAGCGCATTCATCAAAAGTTCTTCACAATGGCTCTTATTACTGCTCACAATGGGCGAACTCGATACCGCCTTCATACCCACTTTTCCATCACCTGCAAAGGCTGTTGAGACCACCAGGCTCAATGAAATCAAACCGCTTAGCAAAATACGCATTAAATATTTCATGATGACAACCTAATACTTCAGCACCCAAAAAATGTCACTACCCAATATCAATATTAATCTTTATGGTTAAATAATAGCCAAGCGAATTGGCCAGCGCCAAGAAAACACTCTATCTTTTGATCTTTTTTTTGACGCATGTCACTTTTTACACCCAATACTTACCCCACACTTAACCAAAATATTAAAAATCACTCAATTTTTCTCAAAGTGAAGGCGTAAATAAAGTGTAAATGCAGCGCTACGCATGGCATATATTTTTTATTAAGATACATTTTTATGCAAAAGAGTTATAAAAAAAATTAAGTAAGATCATAAAACTGTCAAAAAAAATGTATTTAAAACTGGTAGTTTGCAGGAATAATCTATACTGGGTATGAAGAAAGTGTGAGAAATTGTCATGAATGCCTGTTTTCTCGTCAGGCTTATAGAAAGAACAGAGATAAAGAGATACATAGCACCGGAAGCAGCTAAACACATCATGGAGATGAATGGTTGATGGAAATCGCTCGTAAACCACTGGCAATAGAAGAGTTCTTTTTTAATAATGCCGCTAATGCCCCCTCCCCTCTTCAAGTTCTGATGGAGAGCCGTGTTGTTTTAGAGCTGGGGCAATTCTTCCAGTCGATCACCCACCTCTCCTCGCTTCCCAAAGGTGATGGACACTCCGTTATTGTGATTCCAGGGTTTTTAACAAACGATCGTTACACCGCACCACTACGATGGCTCCTTAAAAATCAAGGCTATGACGTTCATCCGTGGGAACTTGGCACCAACCGCGCGTTTAAACTGCGTCACATTCAAAATTTACAGAAGAAGATTCAGAAGTTAAAAATCGAGTCAGGCAAACAGGTCTCACTGGTTGGCTGGAGTCTCGGGGGCATCTATGCCCGCTATGTCAGTCACAGCATGCCAGACCATGTTCGACAGGTCATCACTTTAGGCACACCCTTTTCTAGAAACATAGAATCCAACATGGTAACGCGTATATTCGAGTTACTCAATGGTCAGAAAGTGCGAGACCAGCACCCTGATATTATTCGCAAAATTGCCAACCCGCTCCCTGTACCCAGCACCTCCATTTACAGCAAAATGGATGGCGTCATACCCTGGCAATGCAGCGTCTGCCCAAGCCCAGGGCCGAAACATGAACATGTCGAAATTGAGGGCAGCCATTGCGGACTGACCCACAACCCGGCAGCCCTCTATACCATTGCTGAGCGACTGGCTACACCATCACATAAATGGCAACCCTTTGACCAATCCAAGCTACAACAGTACCTAAAATCGGTCAAAAACCCTATGTCAATGGTCTCAAACCTAAAGCAGCCTGACTCACCCGGCATAAAAGGCACCATACAATCTCTACACGCCCTCTATACCGAGCTAAAGCAACCTGTGCATAGCGCGGTCAAACAGCCCAGCATAACAGCGATCGATAAGCGCTAAGCACCCCACGCCTTACCCGCCAGCGGCAAGACACTTGAGCGATGAAAAACCCCCATGCCAAAAACACCCTATTGTGGATGCCGCTGCTCCTTAGCTCATGTCTGGCAGCCCTCTATCTGAGCTGGAGCCTCTTTGCCAAAGTCGATTTTCTCTACACCCTATGGTATGACGCACTCAAGATTGATAGGCTGATTGAACATATTGGCCCTCACCACCACCATAAACCTCTGTTTCATCATACCGATAAAGAGGAGCATCTGCGGCTATTTCATGAAATCAACACAGCCGTGCATAACAATGGCATCGGGCTAAGCCGCATCACCTATGCCGACCCCAAAGGCGTAGATATTGAGACCTTACTAACACCTGCAGAAATCACACACCTGAAGGATGTCGCACGTCTCATCGACGGCTTCCTTAAGGTCGGTAAAGTTTCATGCCTGATCACGGTACTCTATGCCGCGACCCTAATCCATCAACGCATTCCACGACCGCCGCTCACTGCACTGCTCAAAGGAAGCCTCGTCGCCGCAACGATCATAGGCATCGCAGTAGCGCTCTACGGCCCTGTGGAGCTCTTTTATCAATTGCATATATGGCTCTTCCCAGCAGAGCACCAGTGGTTCTTCTACTACGAAGAGTCACTGATGACACTGATGATGTTTGCCCCCTACCTTTTTGGCTACATCAGCGCCCTGCTCATTATCAGTGCTGCGCTGTTCACCGCTCTCTTTATCTGGATTGACCACCACTTGCACCACCTTTTCTCATCGGAAGATAGAGCGTAAAACAAGCACCTCCACACTCAGCGTTATTCACCTCAATCGTACCACCATAGCCCTCAACTATCTCCGTGGCAACCGCCAAGCCTATGCCTTGTCCACCTCGGCTGTCAGATCGAACCCCTCTTTGTAAAATCTGCTGACGCCGATCAACAGGCACCCCTTCACCATCATCTTCAATATGAAGCGCCCAGCCAAAAAGGGGCCCACGCTTCCCTCTCTTTTCTTCCCTCATTTTCCCCTCACAACCCACCCAGACAGCCCGAACCGTCACAGACGTTTTGCAATGCTTGTGTGCATTATCAAGAAGATTGCCCAACACCTCCATAAGATCCGCTTCTTCACCGAAAAAGAGTAACTCGGCGTCAATATCAACACTCTGGGCAACCGGTTTATCGTAATAGACTTTTTTTAAGGCCGATAAAATGCGTTGAACGCTCCCCTCAACCTCACACCCTTGAAGCACACTGGCCGGCGGCATAATCACAGCTCGCTGCAGCTGATGCTTCACAATTTGCTCCATGCGGCCTAACTGATCGGCGCTCAGCTGCTTCAGATCATTCAGGGATGTTAACTGTGTCACACCATTTCTTAGCACCGCCAAAGGCGTTTTTAAACTGTGCGCTAGATCCCCCATCGTATTTCGATAGCGCTCACGTTGTCGCCGCTCATTATCGACCAATCTATTAATATTGCCCGAAATCAGCGCCAGCTCTTTCGGGTAATCCCCCTGCAACGACTCCGACCTACCTGCCTCAATCTCTCGTATGCCGTTTGCGATTTTCTTCAAAGGCGCAAGCCCCCATCTTAAAATCATAAACTGCACCAATATCATAAAGAGAGAGCCTCCCCAAAGACCATGGCGTATTTTTTTCTTAAACCCCTCCAACTTGGCTAAGTAGGCGCGCTTGGACTCCATAATGGTAAACGTAAACGTTCGCTCGCCCCCCCTGGGCAGCTCCCAAATGACCCCCATCGAAAAGACCAAAAGTGGTTCGCTACGATCTATCTCTGAGTGTTGAAAATGACGAACACCTTGATCCAGCGTTCGAGGAAAATCAGCATTCATATTGACGGCAGAGTAGGAGCGCCAGATCACCTCACCCTCTGAATTGGTCACAACACCGTAAAGATCTGATTGAATTTGATTAAAGCGATCTTCTTGAAGATAAGCCGGCAACTGCAGTGTATGATCATCATGATCACCAATATCGGCTGCAGCCAAGAGCGTATAAATATGGGCTTGCAGGCGTGCTTTCGCCTCCTCCTCTAGACTGTAGTGAAACGCCTGCTGAAGAACAAACCCCGTTAACCCCGAGAAGAGGAGCAGGGTTAAGCTTGCGAGGAATAGAATACGATGTTGGAGTGACTTTAACACTGCGCTTCTACAGCACGCTCATGCGCGAATCGATAACCACGCCCTCTGAGGGTTTCAATCGGTTTAAAACGATTGTTAGGGTCCAGTTTTTTTCTCAGCCTACCCACAAACACCTCAATGGTATTGCTGTCTCGATCAAAATCTTGCGCATAAATATGTTCCGTTAATTCAGTTTTCGAGATCACCTTCCCAGGATGCAACATAAGATACTCAAGCAC
>JAYPBG010000194.1:6585-6992 GCA_038124075.1 Gammaproteobacteria bacterium | reverse complement strand
CCACATGCTTAGAAAATAATTTATATCACGTTCAGAGTGCAGTCTTAAGAAATAACTACCAAGAGGCTTTTGACATCCTTGAAAGAATGAATCCCTCTGAGGTTCAATACAGAGGGTTTCCCTATTGGTTCAGTCTGGTTTTGAATGAGTACGCTATGCACCTTTATAACGAAGGAAACCTCTCATCTGCGATTGATCTCTGGAAATACTCAGTTCAACTGTTACCTGAAAATCCTTTCCCATACTATGGTATGGCCTTAGCCTATGGAAAGATGAAACATTTTAAACAGGCTGCTGACGCCATGGAGGGTATATATTCGGTTCAAACATTTTTAGGGCATCAATCCATGTCCATTTATGCGCAGCTTTGCCTCTATCAAATGTGGGACACCTACCAGAAATCGGAC
>JAYPBG010000194.1:0-6575 GCA_038124075.1 Gammaproteobacteria bacterium | reverse complement strand
CTACTCAGGAGCCCATCAAGCCTATCTTAGGTGGCTGAATCCGTGATACTTCATGATATTAAAATAGGCAGATCAAAATACTTTAGAGTGGGAAAGATGCTTTCATCACACACATTTAACTCTGTATCAACTCAATGGAGTGGTTCTAGGCATCTTGTTATACTGGTTATTTCACTGATCGCGGCCTTTTTTGTCTCTCATTGGTCAGCGCCTGTGGGTTATGTTCCTACAAAAAATCCCTACCTTACTCACTGGATCGTACCCCCAACGACAGAAATAACAAATAACAGATCGGCACGTGGTTATTATCGCCAAGAGCTTTCGTTGAATGCAATACCCAAGTCTGCCTGGATTACGATTGCTTCAGAAGACTATGCACTTTATATAAATGGAACTCTTGTGGCAGCGAATAAGCACCTTATAAATTACTCTTATGCCGTAACACAGAAGTTGTCAGATAAATTGCAATCGATCAGTAGAGGTCAGGCATTTCATTTACCACGTGCGCCTGAGTTGAAAAAAAACCACAATATAGAAGAGAAAATATCTCAGTTTTATGACGTAACCCCTTTTCTTAAAACCGGTAAAAATGTTATCTCCCTCTACCTTCAATCAGTCGCTATAAACCGTTTCTCTATTTATGGCGAGATAGATGTTGGAGTACCCGAAAAAGTGGTTATTTCAGGCGCACCTGAAGATTGGAAATATAATGGCTCTCCAGATGCTTCCCCTGATCTAAGATGGAACCATAATGAATACGATGCCTCTTATTGGAAAAGTACTGAGTTTGGAGGGTATATTAAACAACCCCGCTATACACTGCTTCCTCATACCGTTTGGACAAGCCCTTTTGATGATTTGGCGTTAACCTTTCCAATTATTGAAGGAGGTGGTTATATAAGAGTACCCATTGACAGTGTCAAAGAGGCTCAAGTAAAAAGAGAGTACAACCAACATATGAGGCATAACAATTGGTTGAAGATTGATAGTAACTATCCATATAGCCTTTTTATTGATGATGTTTTGGTGGGTAGCGGTGTACCCGATCAGGTTGATGTTTTTAATCTGAATTTATATAAGCATATGGATGTTCGTTATATTTACCTATGCTTTAGAGAGACCCTGAATGTAAGGGGCATTACGCCAGAAGTTAAAGTGGCTGGCGAGATCAATGGGCGCCATATTTCAATAAAAGGGGATCAATTCCAGAAGTTGTCACGTTATGATTCAAACTGGAATGATGGAGAGGGAGATTGGGTCTCTTCAGCCACCATCGTAAATCCTTACCGTCCAGCACTGATCAGTAAGGTGCTTCAGCCCCAAGTTACTTCATACTGGGTTAAGTCCATATTCATTATTTGGTCTGTTCTTATTTCTCTATTCTATATCACTCTATTCATCGTTAAAATTGTTAGAAATATACAATTAACAGTCAGAGGACCGGTCAAAGAGTTCTTATATGTTTCAGGATGTGGTGCTTTATTAACCCTTGTCGTTATGTCAGTTTTAGAATTATTAAGATTTCGTTTTCAAGAAAGTGACAGCCTTCTCTATTATATTAATACGTTATCCAATGATCTGTGGATCTATGCGCCAATATCCGTAATGCTCTTTTCCACTCTTTTTTTACTGTTTCCATATGGCTATGTTGGCCAGAGTATTCGCCAATATACACCGACTCGCTTGAACCTCTTCCATTCAGATTTTGCTTGGATGGTCGCTATTTTAGCATTAGGTTTTTACTTAAGAACACAAGGGCTTGGCCAGATACAGCTTCAAGCAGATGAGAATGTGAGCTGGGATGCGGCCATTGGTATTTTGAGAGAAGGTGTTCCAGAGGCTGTTTCGGGTGTTTGGTACACCCGTTCACCTCTTTATCACTATTTACTCGCTGGATGGCTTAAGTTATTTGGTAATGATATTGTTGTTGCCCGATCGTACTCCACTTTGTATGGACTTGGTGTCGTTGTACTCGCATACTTTATTACCCTTAATATCACATCTAAACGCTATGTGGCCTTGATCGCTGCTCTGGTGGTCGCTGTAGATCCTTGGCAAACACAGGTATCTGGTGTAATTAGATTTTATCAACAGATGCAATTTTTTTGCTTGTTGTCGATTCTATTTTTTATCAAGGGATTCATAGAGGGGTGCGATAAGCGATATCAAAATCTCTTTTTTGTAGCTTGCATGTGCGCAGTGCTCAGCCAAGAGGTTTTTGTCACTGCCTTTCCGGCACTTTCAATTGCTTTCGTATTTTTCTATAGGAATTTTAGCTGGAAAAAAGACCTTAATCTTATTATTGGTTTTGTAACGGTTCTGTTGTGCTCAATATTTGATATATTCGTCTTTACGGCGCTTTGTTTAACACCTCATGTCGGGGTAGCAACAACAAGTGACTCCATTATGCAGTTGCATCTAGCGTATTTGGATCTTTTCGCTACGGGATTTTTAGTTGGTAATAATCGAGCGCATGTCCTATTCAGTTTCTTTTTCATTTTTGGTTTTTTCTATTGGTTTAAACCTGAAAATAAAAAAATCCTGTTCCTTTACTTGGTGGTGATTTTAACCATTATTACATGTACTGTTCTCGTGATGCAGATAGCCAATAGATATCTTTTTAGTATCTTCCCGCTGTTGATTATTCTTTCAGTGATAACGATATGTGCATTGATCGATCGGGTGGTTGCGTGGTGTAATCGGCTGGAACGCTCAAGCTCGTTCCGTTTTATTTTGAAGGATAGGGTGCGGGTGGTGCTGTATGGACTGTTTTTCATAGCTTTAATTGTCAATTGTGAGCCTAATAAATATCGCCTCTCGTTTGAGCCAGGAACATTTATCGATCATTTACAGGCGTTGGAAGAGCTTAAGAAAATAAAACAGGATGGCGATAAGATTATGGCTGCGCACCCTATGCCTGCGGCTATTGTTTTCAAAGGCATCGACTATTATCTGATGGAGTCAATCTATTTTGATGAGCTCTATATGCGGGATAATGTGCCGAAAGACCGTTGGGCAGGTGGTGAGTTGGTTTCTAAAGTGGATAAGATTAGAGATGTCTTTCTTAAGAATGAGCGTGTCTGGATATTGATCGATGAATTTGAGCTCAGAAAGATCTCAAATAAAATGGCTCATTTTATCGAAGGGTCTACTGTAAATGTAAAAGAATTTTTTGGTGTAAAACTGCTTCTTTGGGATAAGAGCCACGGTAAATTGGTGTTGCAGCCGGATCAAGGTGGAGCCTACCATAAGTATTAGTGCATAGAGGGTCAACTGACCCTCTATGCACTATGCTGACAACCCCTTTAATGATTGATCGGTTTGTTCTCAAATGACGCCTTAAGTATGCCTATGAGGAACCAAAAGAGTAGATACGCTGCGTTTGGCGTTGATCTAAATAAGTATTGAGATATTCGTGCTATAAACGAATAAGTCCCGCGAATAGAATATAGAGTAAGCCATCTCTGTTGAGTGTCACGCTCTTTTTCAGTTAACTTTCCTTCAAAGCTTTTAACACGACGGCGCTCCTCAAAATAGTTCTTTTGGCATGTCGGCGATTTGAAAAAATTGTACTTAGAGTTAAACGTACTTGCCAGTTGGTACACTTCCCTCATCAACGTAGCATTTAACTTCTGATTATAATTGTCGGGAAGATTCCGTTGACGTTGTTCATCTTGAAATCTGTGAAATTTAGCTTTTATCAATCCCAAGTTATGATCAATGATCGGATGCCCTGTTTGATCATTGGGGCTCTCTGATTGAATTAGTGTAATCATCATTTTATAGATGAGGTATGTTTCCTTACGTGGCTCAACTAAATCATTGCGGTGAGTGAAAGCGAGATCGAAAAATATTTGCTCTTGCTGATGCGCTTCCAAATAATGAGAAAAAGCTGTACTGAGCGCCTTTGTAGCGGATTCAAATTCCGCTTGGGATGGGAATGCTTCTCTCTCCAGCGGGACAGGTGGCTTGATCAGTGCTGAAAGATGGTGCTTCAGCGGCAGTGGCGCACTGAACATAGTGTTTAATGGTGATGGTTTACCTAATTGAAAGTAAAACTTACCTCCTAAAGGGTTATCCGCATCAATAGCTGATTTTCGTGTCTCTTTGTACTCTTTCTCTGTATATTCATTCTCATGTACGGTAAAAAGTTCATCTGCATTAACACAAGTGGCCACTGATACCGGCGTTTGCGTCTCAATGGATAATGCTGCAAGGCCATTGCGTTGCTGATTATCGACCGTTAACCATCTTGTCGTGTGCTTATCATCAGAAGAGCGTTTTGCTTCAGTTGTCCCGCCCGTAGCGCAGACTATCCCTTGAGCTTCTTTGTTGCTTAATATCGTGCGTGAGACATTCTGCGTTGCGATTACGCAGCCACTACCTTCTATAACCTTATGAAGTGTTTCTTGTTCGTGAAAGGTCGAGTGCACCAGTGTTCTTACAGGTGCATGAGCGGGATAACTGCTGTTTTCTGGTTGTGCTTGAGAAACCGCCTTATTCAGCTCATGATGAAGTGAAGCAATTTCAAGAGTATTGGCTGAGTGATGCGCGGTCACTAAAAAGGGTTTATCTTCTAATACCTGTTGAGCGATATCATCGATACCTTCGCCAATACATTCATATGAGTAATAACATTTTACGGTATCTGAGAATTGAGCAATCATTTGTTGGTGTGCGCCACCTGCATGGCCGACTTTTGGTGGCTCAATAACTAAGTCACGCCAATAATTAGGGTCTTGAACGGCTCTTTTAAGATGCTCAGCAGCCTCACGATTTTCTGATAATTCTGACAGCTTATCAATCAATTCTGTCATAATCTCGTTATATACGTCTTCATTGCGCGTAAAAATACCCTCACCTGCTTTTGGGGCACTGGCAAACCTAGGTGTTTCAGAGCAAGCATCCTCTTCTAACTCACATTTTTCGTCGCTTGTCAGTGTGTCTGGAGAAATATGGTGAAGCTGCCACGACCTCATAGGGTCATCGAAGGCCCAGGGCTCACAAATATTGTCTAAAAGCCGCTCTATGGTTTTTTCTAAATCGGTATATGTTCGATTATATATCGGAAGTACCCAGGTATAATCTTGAGCAAGTCGTTCTTTCAGTCGATTGACTATGTTCTTTGGGGATTTAGAGAAAAAGGGGCTTTTTCCAGCATCATGAGTGCAGAGGGCGATTCGATCACGCCGTTTAATGGTATCAGGTAGATCATGTTCTGTTTCTACTCTCTGCAAGTGGTCAGTCGTTGCGGGCTGATTCATTCCAAATAAGGGTTTGATGAGACGGGAAGCGGCCGTAAGGCAGGATTTAATACCGTTCCAAAAGGACTTCGCCTTTTCAGTAATATAATGAATGAATGGTGTTTGTGAAATTGTAGAAATATTTGTACTCGAAGTCTGCATGAGTGATCTCCATATTACATTATTATTTTTTGTCCAGTGTTTATCCTTAAACTGAACCTTTTCACACCGTCGGTATCAAAAGATTTACACTGCAATAGCCTATAAATTAATCGCCGCACTAATGACTGCACCTTTGTAACCGACGCGATTCGGAAGTATATTCCATTTAATTCTTGAAGTCACTCATTCATTAGAGCCTATTGATAGAATTTTTATATAATATTAAAACCTTAGGAAGGATTTGGGTATCGATGTAATACCCCTTAAAGTATGACCATGTAGACAGGGCATGACCGTTGATTTATCAATAGATATATTATTAGTTTTTTTAAGCAGGCGACAGACCAGAGTCATTAAATTATGCAACGCTAGGTGGAATGACTGAAAAATCTCTTAGAAATTGATTTCGTCGGAAACATTTTAACGGGCTCATAGCAACCTGCTTAAACTATATCTTTTTCCAAACTAACAGCTGATTGTTGGCAGGCATGCAGTAATCGTTCACAACGACCAAGCCATGACGCTTTCCAAGCGCTTCAACGGCTTCAAAGTCGCGAATGCCACTTTTGGAGTCTCGTTCTTTTAACCATAGATCGAATGATTGATTGCTGCTGCTTGTAAAGCTGTTGTTATAGCGAAAGGGTCCGTAAATGATAAGTAACCCTTCTCTATTCAGTACCGCCTCAACACCCCTAAAAAAGTGTAGAACATGCTCCCAAGACATGATATGCAGTGTATTGGCACTGTAAATGGCATCAACAGCATCGACTGGCCATTGACTAAAGCGTACATCCAATTCAATGGGTTGCTTGAGGTTAGTCGATTTTTGTGTTATGAGTCGCTCTTGTAGCGTATGAAGATTTACTTTTAAGTCACTTGGATACCAAGTAATGTATGGAAGACTGCGTGCGAAATAGGTTATATGTTGACCTGTTCCACTGCCAACCTCTAAAACTGTTTTGCTCTTTCTTAGCGTTGTTTTTAGAATATCTAAAATAGGCTGTTTGTTTCGTTCACAAGCTTCGCTATTTTTTAACATTGAGCATGTCCTGTCTTCTCGTTGATACGGTGTTTGTCACTATATTTGTCCAAATTTATAAAAAATTAAACGGCTTCTTGAACGAAGCCGCTACGCGGCAGAATCCAGCGCGATAGCTCATCGCCTTAGAC
>JAYPBG010000193.1:1583-6996 GCA_038124075.1 Gammaproteobacteria bacterium | reverse complement strand
CTTTTGAACACTAAAATCATAACTGTTGACAATATCAGCAGCGGGCACACGAATTTCGTTTGCCGTCGTCTCTTTTCGTTGGCGTGTGTCATCCGCGGAAATACCAGAAACAGATGTATCGATCGAGACTTTGTTTCGATCTTTCCTTTGTTCTCTTTTCTGCTTCAATTTTTCTGAGAGTTTGGTGGTCATTTCTATTCCCTAGTGGCGCAATACTATATTGCTATTCCTTCTGGTGATTCACTCGATACGCTGGGTTGAGAAAGTTGATGTGAACGTGAGACAGCGCCTCTCTGAGAAGGCCAACACTTTATGATCTCCTTCTCTAACTCTCCAAATAGGGACTCAAGCATATTTTTTACTTTTTCATCTTTCTTTGAGTTGAACTTCCCATCAAAAAAGGTTTTAAAAAACCGAGCATTATTTGGAATGGCTGATGTCATGGTAAAAACGGCCGTAGTCATCATGGAGCCAAATTGGTCCCTCATGGTATCGAGGAAGTCCATTTGCAAACCCTTTGTCTTTTCAACTTTTGAAGGCATCACTTTAATAAAATCATAAGCCTTGTTTGGTGCGATGCCAGAAAGAATACGATGAAGCATGCGAAAGTATTGCGTTGTGGAAGCGAAATCGTAAAGAGAAGGCGGTGTCGGTACAATTATACCGTTAGCAGCTATTGCGATATTGATCGAAATAGCACTTAAGGCGGGAGGAGAATCGATTAAAATCATATCGTAGTTATGGTCAATGGTGGAAAGAGCATTGCTTAATTCGTAGTAGTAACTGGCCTTTTCCTCTTTAGTGTCGGCTTGAGCAATCGCATTAAATAAACCAAACTCGGCTTCGTAGAGTGGTAAGCAGGCAGGGATTAAGTGAATCCCCGGAAAGTAGGTTTCAACCACAGCATAATCAAGGGTATCGTAATGACCTTCTAAATAAGGTGATAGCGTATTGCTATCGTTAAAGGACTTGTCAGGAATAAAACCAAATGATGAAGTTGCAGAGGCCTGAGGATCACAGTCAACAATTAAGACTCTATAGCCTTTGAGTGCTAGGTATTGAGCTAAGTAAACGGTGGTTACGGACTTTGAAACCCCTCCCTTGAAGCTCTGTATAGCAACTTTAATGGTGGGATCACTATCACTGCGTTGTGGGCTGGTTCGAAAATAGTTCCTGAGCCGATTGATCTGTTCTAAGGAGTAACCCATAACTCGACCGGTATTCTCATGCTTCGAAGGGGAGAGGCCGTATTTTATCTCATCATCTTCGCTGATACGGTATAAAGTGGCTCTTGTTCTGTTTGCCATTTGAGCAGCTTCGGTTGCAGTAAAAAGGCGGTCATAGACTTTTTTAGAGTTCGGTGACATTCCAAGCTCGACGAGGTCCTCAAGCGTTTCATCGCAGCGAGAAAGGATTTGTTCAATAAGTTCTATCCCGGTTGTGCTCATGTTGTACCTCAGGCTTGAAATAAATATTTAAAACTCGATCAACTGAATGATTCTAATTGTGATACATAAAAAAGCGGAATGCAAATAAAAAATGATTCATTTTGAGTTTTTATAGGTTAACGCAAACTTAAAGCATCTATAAAAGAAGTGGTTCAGATGTTTCGTACTAAAAGAAGGGCGTTTCAGTAAGCACCTAAGGGCGTACAAAGAGCTCAGCTGAAGTTAAGTTAAATAAAATAGATGGCTTAAAGCTATTGTGTTTTTTGTCGATAAAAACTAGACCACCTCACAATAAGCAGAGAGTGTCGTATAAAAATTACTCTATTTAAAAGCAGGTAGCGAGCTAAAAGAATTATGCGTGAAAAAACAGTCAGAACAATCTAGAATGCTCAATCAGGTTTTTATGAGGGCCTAACACATTAATGTATTCGTTTTATTAAGTGTATTAAGTGTATTAAGTGTATTAAGTGTGTTAAGTGTGTTAAGTGTGTTAGAGCCGCGTAGCAACGATTGTAATCGAATATTTTATGATAGGTATGAATATGGATGACTACAGTGTCAGCAGGATTAGGCGCATAAAGAGATGGTCTCTGCCGATAATTTCGACATGTGCAGCAGTGCTTTTTTTGAACAAAGCCTATGCGGCTGCACCCACCATCGCGATACTGGATGAAGGCGATGGCGGTGATGGGTTTGTCAACGCAGATGAGGCGCAGCATGTGGTTGTGCAAGGCACCACCTCCAATGTGGAAGTGGGGCGCACGGTCTTTTTAACCTTATCCAGTGGTGGTATAAGCCAGGAGACTACGGCCATCATCAATAGCGAGGATCGCTGGGTCTCTGAGAGTGTGAATATATCGCATTTAGGCGATGGCGTATTGGAGATCAGTGCAGATGTCTCCAACTCATTTGGTACCCCCGCAGGCACAGCAAGCAATACCGTCAACCTGATCACCACATTACCGAGTATTACCGTTGATGCCATCGAGCGCTCAGCGAATACGGTACCTTTCTTATCGGGTGGCTCGGATCAACCGGATGGGGCTGCTGTCTCTGTCTTTGATCCGCATCGAGGTCGAAATATTTGCCAGACCAGCGTATCTGAATTGAGGTGGAGCTGTGAGTCTCAGCCACTCTCTGCAGGTGAGTATCAGTTGGAAGCGGTTGTGCTTGATCGAGCCGGTAATGCAGGCAGGGCACAGATAAACGTGTCGATCGATTTAGATATGGATGATGACGGTATCCCAGATGTTATTGAAGCGAATATGGACAGCGATGGTGATGAGATTCCAAACAACCTTGATATAGACAGTGATGGGGACGGCATACTGGACAGTACGGAGCGTAATAATGTGATGCCGCCTTTGGTCAATGATGTCGATGGTGATCAGATACCTGATGAGATTGATACCTCCTTTCAAGAGGGCGATGACCTAAATAACAACGGCATTGTGGACCATTTTGAACCGGTGGATACGGATGGCGACTCAGTGCCGGACTACATTGATCTGGATTCAGACAATGATTCACTGTTTGATGTAGTTGAAGCCGGTTTAGATGACTTGGACCTGGATGGTTTTATGGACGAAGGGCAAGAACCTATCGCCAATCCACCCAACAGCGATTATGAAACCAGTGGGGATTCAGAACCCGATTACCGAGACCTCGACAGTGATGACGACGGCATCAGTGACTTAGCGGAGTCAGATATGCATGGTGATCTTGATGATGGTACCGGTGTAATCTCTGACTCAGAAGACACCGACGGCGATGGCATCGCCGATGTCGTTGATGGAGCTGATAACCAAGCAGGCTCATTGGCGGATGGTGATTTCGATGGTGTTGTCGATGCGCTCGACCTGGATGATGATAATGATGGGTTAATTGATCTGTTAGAAGGTCATGGTGATTTCGACGCAGATGGCATTGAAAACCGTCTTGACTTAGACAGTGATAATGACGGTATTGTTGATCTGATAGAGGGCTTTTCTGAGGGTGAAGTGGCGCTGGGCTCTAACGGTCGGATCGCTGATTTTATCGATGAGAATGGTGACGGTTTGCACGATTTAATTAATCCAGACCATGTTCTGATCGATACGGATGGTGATGGTGACCCCGATATATTTGACTTAGACAGTGATAATGACGGTATTTTCGATATTATTGAGTCGGACAGCGAAGGAGGTGCCGGTCTTGATGAGAATGGAGATGGTGTCATTGACTCACTCATTGATGTAGATTTTGATGGTTTAATGGATATCATTGATCAGCAGTTGCCGTTGCGCTCCGGATCAGAGGATGATGAACAGGTACAGCTCACGTACCCTGATTTAGACAACGATGGCTTGCAGGACTTTCGCGATGTCGATGCCGACGGTGATGGCTACAGTGATGCACTTGAGAACGGTGATTTTGATCAAGACGGTCGAACCGATCGGCTGCAAAATGATGGCGGCCTTGATACGGGTGTCACGGGTTATGGTTCACTCAACCCCTTTGTAATGCTCCTGTTCTTTGGATCTGCAATGCTGATACGCAATAGGAGATGGGTTCGACTCATCCGAAAAGCGCGACGACCTAATGCGATGATCTTGTCGTTGGGTTTAGTGTCCAGTACGCTCTTTCTACACAGCCCGGAGAGTCACGCGTTTGATCTCTGTTATAAAGAGAATAAAGAGCAGTGCCTTTACCTAGGGTTTGCCGTAGGTATATCAGAAGCAGACCCTGAAGGAGTCAGTAATGGTTGGCGGACAACGGATGATATTCAAAATGGTTGGCAGATCTATTTAGGTGTGCCATGGGATCAGCACTGGTTTGGTGAGTTCAGTTATGCTGATCTAGGCGCAGCTGAGGCTCAAAACTATAATCCCAGTATCACGGCAACTCAAGAGATAGACTATACCGTGACGGGTCTCTATTTGGGGTATCGGCTTTGGCCAGAAGGGCGTACGCATAACTTTTTTGCAAAGGTAGGCGCCGCAAATATTGAGGCGAGCAGCTCCACCTCACTGTTGGATACCGATTCAGTCTCCGATGTTCAGCTGAGCGGTTCGTTGGGTTGGATCTGGAAGCCTGTAAGCACGCGCTGGTTTGGCCGGGCGCATTTCGATGTCTATGATCGAGATGCTCATTTTTTGGGCTTCTCAATCGGCTACTCATTTGATCACGAGCAAAAGGCTTCAGGATCAGGTGAAGGTTTGGTGTTAGTAGAGGAGGTGGAGGGTGTGCGAGATGAGGAAGGAGTGAAAGACGTAGAGGATGTGATCGCTGAACTTACACCCACTCACGCTCAGGAGGTCATTCAGCCAGAGGCTGTTGAGTCTCAACCGGTGATCAACCCCTACTTCGACTCACAGCAAAGACGGTTCGAAACCTGCCGTATTTTTGAGGGCGCATTAAAAGGAGTGAGATTTGAGACCAATTCATCCACTCTCACCATGACGGCCCAAGAGTCCCTTCAGAAAGCCATTGATACCTTGCGTCGAGTGCCTGAATTGATCATTGAAATTCAAGCGCATACCGATGATAAAGGCAGCTCCACCTACAATCAGTGGTTATCGGAGCGGCGTGCTCAGAGCGTGCGCAGTTATCTTGAGGAAAATGGCTTGGATGGATATCAGTTGACATCGAAAGGGTATGGGGAATCAATGCCGATTGTCAGCAACTCGACAGAGGAGAATCGAGCAATGAATCGGCGTGTGCAGTTTCAGCTCATCAATGAGCGCCTCTGTTATTAAAAGAGGCTAAGAAGGGAGGAGGATAAGAGAGCCGTTCAAAAGAACCACTTTTGGACGGTTCTGCTATAAGCATAACGAGCCAGCTCGGATTGGTTGTTAACTGTTCAATTGTTATTGTAAAGATTATAATTTAATCAATAACTGTGTTTAAAATGTAAAAATGTAAAAATGTGAAAATGTGAAAATGTGAAAATGTGAAAATGTGAAAATGTGAAAATGTGAAAATGT
>JAYPBG010000193.1:355-1483 GCA_038124075.1 Gammaproteobacteria bacterium | reverse complement strand
GAAAGGTGCAAGTGGAGAGCGCGCAACAGGGTTTCATATATTGACTTGCTAAAAAAAAATTGATTCAATGGCGCCCAGTTTTTTCCTAGAGAATTTTTTGTAGTAAGGTCAGAACATGAATGCAGCACAACCTAACACACTATCAATGGTGGCCTACGGCTTTACTGATTCATCTGCCGTTATTGCCAGGCCAAGCAGTTGTGCTATCTATTTAACGTTTTTAGATAGGCCAGCCCAATGAATGGGGATAACGGAGATGTACTGCCAGGTAAGAACAGAAACCGCTTGAATAAACATCTGTTTAAGCGGGCTGAAGCTAACGGTTCAAAAACACCTTCAATCTCTGCAGCAGGAACTGGCCGTGTTATATTAGATGCCGTAGGTGAACTCAACCTACTTGTAGAAACGGTTCACCGCACCATTGTCGGTCCTTTTTGGAAACTGACACCGGCAGAGGGTGTTTATCGTTCAATCCAAAAAAGCACAGACTGGTTAAAAAATAGTTTAGAAGCACCACTGCAAGCGATCGATCAACGATTATCAGAAGAGTGCCCAGACACCTCCCTTAATACACAGATTAAACGTGAAACCTATATAGCAGCATTGAACGGTGTATTGGGCGACTACCTCCATGCTTCTGAGAACCCCTTGTCGACTGAGATGCACTTAGTCTCAAATCGACGCATGTTCAATATGACCGACTTAGATCAGAACGTTGATCTCTCTACGTTATTTGATACTGAGCTGAGTGTTCATAATCAAATCGATAGTCAAACCCCCACAAAGGTGATCATTTTAGTGCATGGCTCATGCATGTCTGAACATCAGTGGCGGCAACAATCCTATGATTACTCGTCCGATCTCATTAACTCCGGTTATCAGGTACTCTATCTTAGATATAACAGTGGAAGGCATATTTCAGAAAATGGTCGCTTGTTTGCCCAGCTTCTTGAACTCATGCACCAGCGTCTCACGCAAACCTACCTTCATCCACCTAGGCTCTCTATTTTGGCGCACAGCATGGGTGGATTAGTCTCTCGAAGTGCCTGTTATTATGCTGAACAGGAGGATTTTAAGTGGATAGACGATCTAGAGCATCTCTGCATGTTGGGAACACCTCATCATGGG
>JAYPBG010000193.1:0-345 GCA_038124075.1 Gammaproteobacteria bacterium | reverse complement strand
TCATGGGGCGCTTCTAGAGCGGTTTGGAAATTTGGCCGATAACCTCCTGGAATTGAGTGCTTACAGTGCACCTTTTTCTCGCCTCTTAAAAATTCGAAGCTGCGGTGTTACCGATCTGAGGTATGGCCATATTATTGATGAAGATTGGAAGGGTTGTGATCGTTTTAAGATAGTGGGCGATCGACGCACCCCAATAGCTCTTCCGAAACATGTTCAATGTTATACCTTGGCGGCCACTCTGAATAAGCAGCCATCTAATATGGCGCAGGCTGTTGTGGGGGATGGCCTTGTCTCTACTAGCAGCGCATTAGGCCAACATAAAAGTGATGAGATGCAGTTAAATAT
>JAYPBG010000192.1:3038-6998 GCA_038124075.1 Gammaproteobacteria bacterium | reverse complement strand
TTTGTAAACTGCTGTTTCTTAAAGATTTATGCGTCGTTAGAAAAGAGCCGCACCCGTATCTGATCGAACTCGGTTAGACAATAGTGAGTTAAAGGAAAGCAGAGAATGGAGCAACCAGCACGTCTGTTGATCTGTGATGATGACCAAAATATTCATCAGCGCCTGAAATTGCTTGTTGAGCAAGAGGGGGGGGCCCTCTACTGCTCTGAGAGCGGTGAGCAGTGCTTGGAGATGGTTGAGCAGGTTCAACCGAATCTTATTTTAGTGGATGTTGATAAGCCATCGCTTTCTGGCTTAGAGCTCTGTGAAGAGATAAAGAAAAATGAAAAGCACCGAGATATTCCCATTGTCTTTCTATCGACCAAATCTACAAGCGAGGATATCATTAAGGGGTACGAGGCCGGTGCTGAAGATTATATAACAAAGCCTATTCAGCCTGAAGAGGTCTCTATAAGGGTTCAGCGCGCGCTTAATGCCGGTAAGCGCATACAAGCATTAGAGGGGCAGGTTGGGTTTCTAAGTCAGATGGCTCACAACGCCATGCAGGAGGCGAGTTATATTGGGGCGGTTGCGCATTTTGCCACTCAGACAGCGTTTACTAAAGAGTTTAAAGAGTTGAGTGAATCCCTGATGGAGGTTGTCGAGCGCTTCAATATGCGTGCAAAGATTATTACATTCTCAGTGTTCTCAGGCGAGTTGCATTTCAGTGAGAATGGTATCAATGATAAAGAGATTCAATTAATGAAGTCGGCTCGGTCGGCCTATCAAAAAGAGAAAGCGAACAATCTCAATAGAATACATACCGTAAAACAGTACCTTATCTCCCATGTTGAGAATGCGACGATTATGGTGAAACCGTTGCCCGAAGATGAAGATCAAGTGGGTCAAATACGGGACGTCATGGGTCACCTCAGTGCGCTCTACTCTACGCGAATATTGGATATTGATCGTACCAAAGAGATGTCTTCCTACATCGATACAAACAGTACGGTAATGCATGAGCTTGAGGGTAACATCGAAGTGCTTCAGTCTACGTTCATGGACAGTAACAAAGGCATTATCCATATGCTCGATGACTTAATGTTGCAGTTTGAAAAAGCCATTCACGAGCTGCTCCTGACGGAAGAGCAGGAGAAGATACTGTTTGATATTTTGAACAGTGCCATTGACCATATTGGTAAAAGTTATGTGACCAGTGTGGATATTGATAGAAGCCTCAAAAGTGTTATGAAAGAACTTAAGAGTATCGGTAATTTTAAAAGTGCTAGGGATGTTTGAGCAGTAACCCCCCCTTCTAAATAAACCCTCCTAAAAACCCCCTAAAACAGTTCTCATAAGAGTGAATTATTGTGTGCAGATTAACCAGTGGTGAAGTGGTTGGATGCTGCTTACGGCAACGACACACACTGCATGCCCTAAACTCGTGTGTTATGCGAAGAAAAGAAGTAGTAATTGGAAGCCGCTTTTGTTAAGGTCTGTAATTTTTCGATACCGGTGATTAAGAGAAAATCGGTTAATCGTTGGTTTTTAATAAAGGTTGATTGATCAGTGATCAGTTTTGGTCCAATATTGATCCAGTCTTAGCCTGTCTTAGATAGTTAAGGGGTTGTTATGCAGTTATCAAAAAGCCTTCCTCAGGTGGTCAATGGGGTTCAAAAGATATTCAAACAAGCGAGAAGAGGAGGCGCACAACGAGCGATCACGCACCTACACTACGTTCAGAGTGAATCGAGTGCAAACGGCGCGCCTAGCAGAAGATCCATGCGGGTATCGATGTCGGTGAGTATGGATGCACCGCACTCAACATCCTATTGTTCAGCACAATCTCAGAGCCGCCTTGTCCATACAGGCCGCGATGGGGCTGATGAAAGTCATCCAGCATTAGACGTTAAAGCGTTGGTGGAGCGTGCACGTTCTGCACAGGCGCAACTGGAAGGTTATAGTCAGAGTGAAGTGGATGAGCTGATTAAAGCGATGGTGTGGTCTTGCTGTCAACCAGGCGTGGCAGAAGAGATTGCGCAACACACATTGGATGAGACAGCGTTGGGTGACTATAACGGAAAGTTTTTAAAGATCTCTGTGAAAACTCGAGCTGCATTAATGGATATTCTAAATGACAGATCGATCGGTGTCATTGAAGAGGATCCAGAGCGCAATATTATAAAGATAGCGAAACCAGTGGGTGTGATCGGTGCGTTATCCCCATCAACCAATCCAGAGGCGACGCCGGTCATTAAAGGGATAAATGCGGTTAAAGGCCGAAACGCCATTGTCATTGCACCACACCCTCGCGCGAGGTTGACCAATAAAATCATCGTAGACAATATGCGCGAAGCTCTCAGAAAGATGGGGGCTCCAGAGGATCTGGTGGTTGGTATTGAAACCCCGACCATAGAGAAGACGAATGCCTTGATGAAAGAGTGTGATCTTATTTTGGCAACGGGGGGGCCTGCGATGGTGAGGGCAGCCTACTCAAGCGGAACACCGGCTCTGGGCGTGGGGGCGGGTAATGCCGTGATTACGGTGGACGATACCGCAGACATCGGAGCCGCTGCAGAAAAAATTAGACTCTCAAAAACCTTAGATTTGGCTGCATCCTGCTCTTCAGACAACTCGGTGATTGCGCTGGATTCGATCTATGATCAACTGCTTGAAGCCTTGATTGAGGAGGGAGGATATCTTGCAAACAGAGAGGAGTATGAGAAGATTGCTCAAGTACTATGGAAAGAGGGGCGTCTCAATGCTGAAGCGGTTGTCTTAAAACCTCAAACACTCTGTGAGATGGCCGGTTTAGAGATCCCTGACGATCGGCGCTTTATCATTATGCCTGAGACAGGTACAGGCCCAGAGCATCCCTATTCGGGTGAAAAGCTCTCCGTCATCATGGCGTTTTATAAGGTCAGCAATATCGATGAAGCGATCGTTCTGACCAACGATATACAGTCCTATCAGGGTAAAGGTCACTCTTGTGGTATTTACTCAAACAGTGATGAGAACATCCGAAAATTGGCAGAAGGGACCAAAACCTCTCGAGTTATGGTGAACCAGCCACAAGCGGCATCAAACAGTGGTAACCTCTGGAACGGTATGCGACAGACCTTTTCGCTTGGGTGTGGCTCTTGGGGTGGAAACTCGACCAATGAAAACATCAACTGGAAGCATCTGGTAAATGTAACATGGGTATCAAAACCACTGGAGACACCTAAGCGCCTGCCCAGTGATGAGCAGCTGTTTGGTGATGTGATAGATAAGTTGGCGTCTTAATAATAATGAAGCGTGTCAATTGAATAATACAGATTGAAGTGTTAGGTGTATTTTGAGCTTTATGCAGAGAAAAAGAGAGTTTTCGGAAAACGTATTAGAACATATAAAGCCTCTAAAAAGCCACCTAACACATATTTGGAAAATAATCTCTTTTTTATAACGAATCACAAAAAAACGGATCACGAAGCTCTATTGTGAATTAAGACCACCGCAATATTTGCAGATACGATCATGGCAGCGCCCAGAATAAAGTGCCCGTCAAACGGTGTTCCCATAAATATCACTTCATATAACATGGTGCAAGGAAGCCCAAGATAGAAAAGGCAACTGGTTATTTGGATAGGTAACTTTGTTGAAGCGACAACCCATAAAGCATGGCCAATCAAGGTGCATACAACGCCTAAAATAATAAGGAATTTCCAATCGGTGATCGGGATGTGCCAGTCGCCAAAGGGAATAAAAAGAGAGAAAAAGAGCAGCGCAAAAATAAATTGACCGTAGGTTCTTACCTCTAAAGGGATGTGTTGATATTTTTGATGCAGAAGGGGTAATAGGGCATAAAAGAAACCACTGGCTACCCCTATGGCCAAACCCGTAATGTATTGTAGATTACCGATAAAATCCGTTGTGACCAGAAGTGTTCCGATCAGCGCTGTAAAAACGGCACAGCCAATGCCCCAAGAGGGTAACCGTTTT
>JAYPBG010000192.1:0-3028 GCA_038124075.1 Gammaproteobacteria bacterium | reverse complement strand
TTAAAGAGCACAAGATGAATGCCGTATGAGGAGAGGCCGACCACCGCAATGCTGGGTGTAGCGCTCTTAATCGCTACAAAATAGGTTAACCAGTGTGCCCCAAAAAATAGGCCAATCAATGACAGCACAGCGCACATGCGCAGTGTAATCTCGAACCGCTTTTTCTTTATCAGATACCAGAAAGAGAGACCTAAGACGGCGATGGCTAATCGAATAAAGCCAATAACGAAGACGTCAGAGTCCATCTGTTTAACGAAAATGGGGACCAGAGCGATGAGCGCGATAGCCACAATGCCTTCGCGTGCGCTGCTCAGAGGGTGTTGATTGTGTGCATGTATGATAGTTTTCATAACGGAATGCTTATATGGGTAATATGGGTAAAGGTATAAACCAGTATGAGTGAAGATTAAGGTATTGATTATAAAGGTGGCATATCATAAGCAAAAGAGCGTCGAATGTACAGAGGGCGGGGCTTTTATTGCATAACTATCTGTAATTTAACGGTTCACCACACATAAAAAAATAGAGCCACTTGACCTGAAAAGCTAATTAGAACAATCATAGATGAATTATAATAACGGCTATTTTTTCGGTCTTAGCCCTGTTTTATAGTGGTGCGAGCATTTTATTAAATGACATTGATAACAAAAAATAGAGAGTATATATACATGTGATGGTTGTTGAATTAGTTTAACATTGCTTTCATCGTGTGAGTGCTCTGACAATAGTTGCGTACCCAGCGTCATAACGCTAGATTACCGTGGAATAGGCTTATAAAAAACATGAATCCCGCCAAAATAAGGATATAATATAAAGAGACATTGTGGCCTGTGGTCGCCGATTGGTTATGTGAGACGCGCTGCTCATAGTGTTACTCATAGGGTATCCAGTCAGAATCACCAATGTTAAGAAAGTATTGATCATTTTTTTTAATAACAATAGAGTCTTCATTTTCACTGACCATCGGTGTTGTCGGAACGCGATTGAGCATCGGTGCGATGGACCTCTTACTGTCAAAAGGGCTGTTTTTAATAAAATATGAGAGAATATAGGCAATGGATAGGTAGCTGGTGGGTTGCGTCAGAGTGGTCTGCTCTGATTGAATCCATTGCGGCCCTATAATCGATATCCCCACTGGTACATGAGTGATGGAGGGCGTAGGGATATCACGTAGGCCTGCGATCTGGATCTTATCGCCTTCAATGGCGGCACCATGTTCTGGGACCAAAACCACAACAAAATTTCGGTTCGAAGCCTTCAGTGCGAGCATAAAACGATCAAGGTCATCCAGAAGTTGTTTTACGCGATGGTTAAAGTTCTCACTGCTGTCAAGATGTTTTAGATGGTTTGTCAAAATGTTGCCATCATGAAGGCTGATGGAGTTGTAAAAAAGCGCAACCCGAGACGCTTCGCTTTTCTCGCGCTTATCCAGCCAGTATTGAAGTGACGCGTAGTCGTTATAGATGGGGGATAGATCGAATGAGCGTTGTGCAGTCGGTAAGTGGCTGTTGGATAGAGGGGATTGAAGAAACCCGCCATATGTTTGCAGAAGCTTTCGGTAGTGGTCATAATTTCCATCGTGGTTGAGAAGCCACTCTGTAGTAAAGCCGACGCGCTTTAAATTTCCAAACAGAAGACATTCTGGATCAGACGCTTTGTAGAGTGCGTTGTGGCTGCTCTGGCCACAGGCACTGCGTACCAATCTAATTGAGGCGGGGCTGCTGTAGGATGCCGCTGAGTTGAAGTTCTTAAAAATAAAATCGAACTTATCAAATACCCTATGTTGATGCTGTCCGGCAACCTCTAAATCTGACCAGGAGAGAGAGCATACATTCATGACAATAATGTCGAAAGGGCTTTGTTCACTGTTTATGTGAGTGAAAGAGACTTTGCGCTGTCTCTCTTGTGCGTAAAAAGCATTCAGATAACCATCTAACGGTGCACTATTATGACCAGAATCTTTGGTTATTTGTGAGCCCGTTTGGAAGCTCTGTGGGTTGATGGTGTTGCTGCTGATGGCCGGTGCAGGCTCTGCCAGGGTTGTTTCAGAGTGCTGTGTGGCTGGGAGCGCTGCAGTGCGCATCTTCTCCTCGCTGGGTTGATGAAAAATAAGTGTACTGAACAGGCCGATGATGATGGCTGAGAAGCGTATCCACCGTGCAAGATAGATATAGGCAACAATCAGCAGCAGAGAGCTGGCTATGATCTGGATATCAATGGTGCGACTGACGACTTCAACCATATAGCTGATGCTGAACCCTTGAATCTGTGAAGAGAGCGAAAAGAGGCGTGTGAGCGAAGGGAGCCAGGAGTCATAGTAGAATAGGAAGAGGCCTAAAGGGAAAAGCACTATATTCCGCAACGTATAGAGCAGGCGATGTTGGATCGGTAAAAATGTAATGCCTGCAAAGAGCAGGTTTTCCCAAGGATGAAAACCGATGATGCCTCTGTAAAAGAAGAGCGCTTTGATTAAAAAATAGAGGTTAAACAGGGTAAGATCCGGTATGCCCCTCTGTGATCTTCTGTTTGAGTGATCTGCGCTTGTTGATAAGTGATCATCGTGTTCGGAGCTGTGCTCTATGGGTCTAATTAAAGATACTTTAGAGTTGTCCTTATTGATATTGGGTCCAATATCAAGACTGCGTAAGGCGCGCAGACGTTTATTAACACTCTCTTTTGTCTCTGAGTCTGTCATATTAATGCAGCCATTTTACTTATTTGTATATGCTATAGGGTTTCAACAGTCTTTGGCATCGGTGCTTAACAATCTGCTTTTTTGAGTGTCTATAGATCGTCTGACTGAATAAGCCAAGCGTTACTCCAGCGACGAAGCAGAGTGACATTATGATAAAAAAACTCTCTACGGTCATTGTGACTCTCCTGTTGAGGGTTCATGTGATAACGTTGGAAAGAGTACTTTGGTAACGTTTGGATGAACGCTATTAGGCTCTTCTTGCATGATTTTATTATGGCTTATATTGCGGCTTTTATTGTGGTTGTGATGGGGGGGGGATGTGTGGTGGTGTTT
>JAYPBG010000191.1:3670-7002 GCA_038124075.1 Gammaproteobacteria bacterium | reverse complement strand
ATTTAGCCTTCTACGCTAGCTGTATGAATTGTTGCACTTACGAGTTGAATCCAAGGCTTATTTTTTATGCCACCAAAAACAAAAAAACCCCGGGTCACTGCCCGAGGTTTTTTGTTTTTGATGCGATGCTGTGGAAAGGATACGCTTTATGCAACCATGAAGCCCTTTAACTTCTTCAGTGCATTTTTCTCTAACTGGCGAATACGCTCCGCTGAAACGCCATATTTGTTAGCCAAATCATGCAGCGTCGCTTTTGACTCCTCTTTTAACCAGCGCTGAGCAATGATGTCTCGGCTCCGCTCATCCAGCGCTTCAAATGCTTTTTGAAGCTGCGCACTCTGAGCAACACTCCAGCGCTCTTGCTCATAAATCAACGCAGGGTCACCCTCTTGGCTTTCTAAGAAATGGGCTGGGGATTGTGCTGCACCACGCGCCTCATCTTCACCTTGGTCGGGTGCACCGTCGAAGGCGGCATCATGTGCTGCAAGGCGTTTCTCCATCTCTCGCACATCTTTTGGGTCAACACCGAGGTCTTTCGCAACAGACTCCACTTCATCACCGGCCAACAGCCCTAATCGCTTTTTAGCACTGCGCAACTTAAAGAAGAGTTTACGCTGTGCTTTGGTGGTCGCAATTTTCACCACACGCCAGTTACGCAGCACATATTCATGAATTTCAGCCTTGATCCAGTGAACAGCAAACGAGACCAGCCTCACGCCTACCGTCGGGTCAAAACGCTTGACCGCTTTCATCAGGCCTACATTGCCCTCCTGTATCAGGTCAGCCTGAGGCAATCCATAACCGGCATAGCTTTTGGCGATATGAACAACAAAACGGAGGTGAGCCAGCACCAACTGGCGCGCGGCTTCTACATCATTATCATAAAACAGTCGCTCAGCCAGCGCCTTTTCTTCTTCTGCAGAGAGTATTGACACGCTGTTTACTGCACATTTATAGGCATCCAGGTTACCGCCTGGTACAGCGGTCAACGCAATGGGCTGCAATGATGTAATCATGATATTTACCCTCTTCTTTGTCAGCGATCAACTTTACAAGCTAAACAAACTAAACCTACAGTAGGACCGGGTATTATAGCCATCTTTTTATGCCGAGGTATAGCCTTTTGTACACCACGCGCAGATTATTATCTACCATTGGCCCTTAACGATAAGTTTAGCACTCTCATTATTATGAGCGTTAAACCTCAGCGAAGTTCACCGTTTCGGCCAACCAGCCTATCAACGACTGCTTAATCGCAGGTAAACCGCCACGGCAGAGCTGACAAACCCCAGCAACACCGCAACACCAATCAAGGCTAAACATATCGTCCAACTCATACCCAACGTGGCACCCACCACACCATCAACCCCAACGCTCGCGCCGGCCATAGGGTAAAAAGAGGCCAACTGCACAATAGAGTGCTCCAACCAATAGTATGCACCTTGCACCAACAACAGCGCTAACACCCCTCCGATAAACCCCAAAAATGCCCCACTCAGCAGATAAGATCGGGCTATAAACAGGCTGGAGGCACCCAAGCGATCCAGTACTTGGATCTCACGGATACGGTTTTCAAGCGCCAATCGAATGGTATTATAAACAACCAGCAAGACCGCGATCGCAAATCCCGTCGCCAGTGCAAGCACAATGCGCCATCCCAAGCCCAACATGGCATTGAGCTTCTGCAGCCACTGCAGGTCCAGCTGTACAGAGTCCACACCCACCAACTCACTCAAATAGCCATGCAGTGGCTGCAACACCGCTTCATCCATACTGTTGGGCATCACCACCAGCACATGCGGCAGAGGGTTCTCTTCAAAGTGTGAAAACACCTGCCCAATGGCATCATCCGATGAAAACGACTCCAACCCTTGATCTTTGGTAATCAGCTGAACACTCTCAACCGTTGATAAGGCATTAACACGCGCCGCTATGCCCTGCGCCTCTGACAACTCGACACCGGGGTTGAGATAGAGCATCATCTGATTCTCTGCCTGCCAGCCTTGCGCAAACACCATAAGCTGAGACACCAACAGGTAGAGGCTAAACGGCAGTGCCAATGACAAGGCAATAACGCAACAGGTCAGCCACGTAAGTACCGGCTGTTCCCACAGGCGCAGATAGCTGGTATGAAAATCCTTTTTCCAGATAGGCCAACGCAGAGCCCACCAACCACGCGTATGCTGCTTAGCGCCTGAAGCCGTGCGGCCCTTCTGAGAAGGGTGCCTGTGTGAGCGATTGCGCGCGTCAGTGGCGTGCGCTGCACTTGCAGAGAGTTGATTATCCAATGAGTTCACCTTGATTAAGCGTTATCGTTCGAGAGGAGGGTGCAATGTCTGCAATAGAGTCAAAATCGTGCGTTGCCACCAAAACCGTCACACCGGCTGAACTAAAGCGCTGAAACAGCTCCATAATGCCGATGGAAAGCTCTGGATCAAGGTTCCCTGTAGGCTCATCGGCCAACAGTATTTTCGGCCGGTGAACAATCGCTCGAGCAATCCCCACACGTTGCTGCTCCCCACCTGAGAGCGCCATCGGCGTTTTAAGCTCTTTTCCACTCAAACCAACCTGCTCCAAAGCCGCCTTAACACGCCGTGCTTTCTCAATCTCCAGAAGGCCGCCCATAATATCCAGCGGCAGCACCACGTTCTCATAAACAGAGCGATCCATTAACAACTGATGCTCCTGAAACACCGCACCCAGCTGACGGCGATAACGCTGGATCGCTCGCTGACCAGCACACTTAATGCGCTTCTGGCGACGCTCTTCAGGCCCCGCCATCACCGTCGCCCCATCCACCCAAAGCTCACCAAATGTCGGCTCTTCAGCAAGCGTTAACAGACGCAATAGGGTCGACTTACCCGCCCCTGAGTGCCCCGTCAAAAATGCAAATTCACCTTTGGCCAATGTAAAGGAGATATTACGCAACGCGCTGCGTGCCACCCCCCCCGGTTCACGATACGATTTACCGATCGCTTTAAACTCAATCATACCTTAACCACCTTTTAACCCGCCTGCTCTGCACTTGAAATGAACCGCGATGCGTTAATCACCCGACGTATCAAACAGCGCTGCGATAAAATCCTCAGGCTCAAATGGGCGCAAGTCAGCCGCCTGCTCCCCTACTCCAATATAGCGCAGCGGCAAGCCCAATTTCTCACAAATCGCAAATAAAATACCGCCTTTAGCCGTACCGTCCAACTTAGTCAGCACAACGCCGCTGACATCAACGGCCTCATTAAACTGCTTCGCTTGCGATAACGCATTTTGCCCAGTACCGGCATCCAAAACCAACAGCACTTCATGAGGCGCCGTCTCATCGACTTTACCAA
>JAYPBG010000191.1:2330-3660 GCA_038124075.1 Gammaproteobacteria bacterium | reverse complement strand
AATAACACGCCGGACCTTGCTGAGCTCACCCATCAAATTACTTTTTGTGTGCAAGCGCCCTGCGGTATCAGCAATCAACACATCCACCTGACGCGATTTAGCCGCCGCCACCGCATCATAGATCACCGACGCGCTGTCCGCACCTGTATGCTGTGCAACGACCGGTACATCATTACGCTCGCCCCACGCTTCAAGCTGTTCAACCGCTGCGGCACGGAAGGTATCACCCGCGGCTAACATCACCGAAAGGCCTTGCGCTTTAAACCGATTTGCCAACTTGCCTATTGTGGTTGTCTTACCCACGCCATTGACACCCACCACCAAGATCACAAAAGGCGTCGCACGTTTGGACTGATGCAGCTGCTCTAGAGGGTTCACCTCCTGCACATCAATGATCGAACGCATCTCCGCCTGCAGCGCGCCGTAAAGCTCATCTGGACTCTTCAACTGCGCCCGCGACAGTTTCTCGGTGAGTGCATCGATAATACGACGCGTCGCATCGACACCAACATCCGCCATCAACAGCTGCGTCTCAATCTCTTCGAGCAGATCCTCATCAATCTGCTTTTTACCGATCAGTAAATTAGCAATATTAGACGAAAAGTTGCGCCGGGTCTTTGTCAGTCCCGATTTTATCCGAGCATACCAGGAGACTGCCGTTTCAGCTTCCTCTACAGGTTCCGAAGGTTCTGCAGCCTCTGCTTCTATCTCTTTCTGTACAACCTGTGCTGCATCCGCCTGTTCATCAACCTGCTCAACAACCTGCTGTACGTCAACCTCTTCACCTTGAACAACAAAAAAGCGCAAAAAAATACGCTGAGCACCCTCTTCACCCTCAGCGTACGCACGCTTTTCTGCCAGCGGCTCTACAACAACCCCATCGGCACCAAAAAAACGCTGATATATCTCTGGATTTATCTCTCTACCCATCACATCTTATTCCTGTTCAAATTGACTCCTGCACGCATCACGCATACGATTACACATCAAAGGATACACAATCTCTACTTCTTACGGGTCTTTCACTCATGACTTGGTTGCACCACTTAGCAGGCACTCATATGACCACTCACACTAAAGAATCGACAATAGGCCATAGGTACCGACTGCTGCGCCTACTGATACTCATACTCTTACCCGCTTTGGGCACACCCACACTCGCTTCACCGTTAACACATGAATATAGACTGCCCAACGGCTTAAAGCTGATCGTCCGCGAAGATCATCGAGCGCCTGTGGCCCTGTTTCAAATCTGGTATCGCGTCGGCTCCAGTCACGAGTCCAACGGTACAACCGGCGTCGCCCATGTATTAGAACATATGATGTTCAA
>JAYPBG010000191.1:0-2320 GCA_038124075.1 Gammaproteobacteria bacterium | reverse complement strand
AAGCGGGTTTGGCCCATTTCATTGAGCATGTGTTGTTCAAAGGGACGCAAAAGCTGGGACCCGGCGAGTTTTCTGAACTGGTCATCAAGTACGGAGGTCGCGACAATGCCTTTACCAGCCGAGATTATACGGGTTACTTCCAGCTTTGGGAAAAAAGCCGCATCCCCATGAGCTTTGAACTTGAGGCAGATCGTATGACCAACCTCGTTTTATCGCAAGAGGAGTTTGATAAAGAGCTGCAGGTTGTCATGGAGGAGCGCCGAATGCGTGTCGAAGACAACCCAAACGCCATCGCTTATGAGCGCTTTCGCGCCGCCGCCTACGCCTCCAACCCCTATCGCAGCCCTGTGATCGGCTGGATGCATGACTTAGAAGCGATGACCTTGGCCGACCTGCAACACTGGTATGATCAGTGGTATGCCCCCAATAATGCCGTCATTGTTATTGTAGGCGATGTACAACCCGAAGCGATGTATGAACTGGCCGAGCGCTTCTTTGGCGATATTCCACCCAAGGACTTACCAAAAATACCCAGCGCCCAAGAGATCGAACCTCTGGGTGAACGCCGCATTACCGTAAAAGCTCAAGCAAAACTGCCCATGCTGGTCATGGGGTTCAATGTGCCCAGCATCGCCACCGCACAGGCGCGCCAAGAGGCTTACGCTCTGCGCATGCTGGCCGGTGTACTGGATGGCGGCTACAGCGCCAGAATTGAAAAAGAGCTGATTCGAGACAGCAAGTTAGCCGCCAGCGCAGGTGCCCACTACGGCATGTACGCCCGAGGCGATATCACCTTCTCGATCACCGCGACCCCAAATCACGAGGTATCGGTTCAGGCGGTTGAAAACGCGATCTTTGATCTGATCGACGACCTTAAAAAGAGCCCCGCAAAACCAGAAGAGCTGCAACGCATTCAGGCACAGGTCATCTCAAGCCTTGTGTATGAGCAGGACTCGATATCGACACAAGCCCAAAACATCGGCAGCCTAGAGAGCATGAATCTCAGCTGGAGACTGTTAGACGAAACCATCGATGAGTTGAAAAAAATCACACCAGAACAGATACAAGCGGTCGCGACAAAATATCTGATTCGAGACCGACTCACCGTGGCCGTCCTCGAGCCTCAAGAGCAACCGTAATGCAATCACTCACATTTGGTAACCCACTATGAGCTTAAATCGCCCCCTTTTTAGTGAACAGAAGCCTCGCTTTAGCCGCTCATCCCTAAATACGATTATTATAGTGACGGCTATTATGATCATATTACTCTCTCAATCAAACCGATTCATCGGCGAAGAGTCATCCAATCATTCCAGCACCGACGTCAATGAGCGCACCATCGCCCCCGACACAATCCCAACAACCCCAACAACAACCCCCGACGCACCTCAAACACTCGAGACTTTAGCCGAAGTCCCCCTCGCCGTTCCACCGGCAAAAACCGCCCCGATTGACCACTGGATCTCCAGCAAAGGCGCCAAGGTCTACTTCTCGGCCGCACCTGAAATACCCATGATCGATATCCGCATTCTCTTCTCTGCCGGGGCATCACGTGAAACGCCCGAATACGCCGGCCTCGCCAAACTCACCAACGGCATACTCTCAGAAGGCAGCAAACACCACACCGTCGATGAGATCGCAGCCCACTTTGAGAGCCTGGGAGCACACTTCAGCAGCAGCGCCTACCGCGATATGGCATTGACCAGCTTACGCTCACTGACCGACCCCAACTACCTCACCCCTGCACTGGAGATGTTTACCGAAGTCATTAATGAGCCCGCGTTCCCCAAAGAGGCGCTGCAGCGCAACCTTGAACTGATGCGCCTCAGCTTAAAGCATGAAAAGCAGAGCCCTGGCCGTTTATCGAATAAAGCGTTTATGAACGGCTTATACACCAGCCACCCTTATGGGCACTCACCAGGGGGTACGCAAGAGAGCCTTAATCGCATCAAGCAGAAAGACCTGATGCAGTTTCATAAAGCCCATTATGTCGCAAAAAATGCCACCGTCGCCATCGTAGGCGCCATCACAAAAGAGCAAGCAGAAGCGATCGCAGAAACCATTACAGAGAAGATGGCCGCGGGCACCCCCCCTGCCAAACTGCCTGCCGCCTCGCTACAACCTGCTCAACAAACACACGTTCACTTTCCAAGCCAACAAACACACGTCATCATGGGTTTACCCAGCATAACCCGCGACAACCCGTTACATCCCTACCTCTATATCGCCAACGAGAATTTTGGCGGCGGCGGCTTCAACGCCCTTTTATTAACTGAGGTACGTGAATAGCGCGGGTGATCATACAGCGCAAGAAGCGGTT
>JAYPBG010000190.1:1054-7002 GCA_038124075.1 Gammaproteobacteria bacterium | reverse complement strand
ATACAGAACGGGAGAAGTCCCTGGAGAGCGCAGTATAACCACCATTAACAACAGCATAAAAAAAGGGCCATACGGCCCTTTTTAACTACTATACCTCATATTTATAATACTTTATAAGATCATTATAAAATCATTATAAAATCAAAAATCAGCTCGCTTTTTTCAACGTTCTAGCGGCTGGCTTTCTCTTTATCGTGGCCTTACGTCTAGCCGTACTTTTCGCAGTACTTTTCGCTTTACCTTTAACCGCTTTTACCGCTCTAACTGCTGGCTTTTTGGAAGCACTCTTTTTGGCGGTAGTTTTCTTAGCCGTAGTTTTCTTAGCCGTAGTTTTCTTAGCTACTGGCTTTTTAGCGGTGGTTTTCTTGGCCGTCGTTTTTTTAGACGCTGGCTTCTTAGCGGTGGTTTTTTTCGCTGTCGTTTTCTTAGCGGCTGTACGCTTCACCGCAGTTTTCTTGACAGTTTTCTTTTTAGCAGCAGCGCTCTTTTTCGCAGCTGCCGCTTTTTTGGCGGCGGCCGCCTTCTTAGCCGCAGCAGCCTTCTTAGCCGCAGCAGCCTTCTTAGCCGCAGCAGCCTTCTTAGCGGCGGCGGCTTTAGCTGCAGCTTTCTTCGCAGCCTCTTTCGCCTTCTTCAAGCTTGCTTTCTGCTTTGCCAGCTTACCTTTTAAGCCTGTCATCGACTTTTCAGTAGCAGCAATCTCTTTTTGTAGTTTAACAACTTTTGCATCTGGAGATACGGTTTTTCTTGCAGTAGTTTTTGGTTTTGCAGCCATTTTGAACGTCCTTCTAACATTTCAACAGTTTATAGTGTGAAGATTAGCCAGTCATTTCAGTTTTGCAAATAGCACACAGTTTTTCAGACGCACATTCAAGCCGTTTTGAACACCTCACCCCTAAAGCCCCACTGTTTTTTCTCTCTCTTTATCGTAAAAGTGCGCCGAGCATGCAAACAGTGAAACGTTTATCCGCCAATAATTTCAGACATTTATCGCCTACTTTGGAAATCCAGTCATCTTGATGCTACAAAAACCCACCGGAATCAATATAAAAAAAATATTTGAGAAATAAAATTAAAATTATTTTGTTATTCCAAAATTTTCTTGATAAAACGAGGCGGCTTAAAGGTTATTGAATCGAATTCCATAACACTCAACCGATAACACTCAACCGCCGGTTACCCCATAGAGCCCACCTCAATACAGCTCACCCCAAAAGGACACATACACTTTAACACTAAAACAGGTCACTAAAACAGGTCCGGTATACTAAACCAGACCAGACGCCTCTCTCTGCGCAACATAGCTTTCAAAACGGACCAGATCATCTAGCTTAAACGCCTGCTGAGTGATTGGGTCGGTACCATGCTCTTCCCACCACTTCAGCAACAGCGAAAACTCCATCGCCGTAGGTCGATCCGATATTGCAACAGGCTGCATCAACTCCCCACACGCCAACTGGGTAAATGGGCACTGCGCATCATAATCTGGCAGGAACTTAGCCGTGGGTAACGACGCCCAACCAGCATGCAACGCGACCTCTTCGCCCCGGTGAAACCGATTCCAAGGCTCCCACTGCGCTAGATAAGCCTCAACGGCACCCGGTGCCTCAACCGCCATATTGGCCTCAAAAGCAGCAAGCTGAAGCTCTGCCTCGAAAACCCCTGCCAAGTCCTCAAAAATCATATGCCGTGTCGAGATCGGCAGCTGTAGGTGATCGGCCAGTCGCGTCTCAAAAGCGAGATAGATCTCCACCTCATCCACTGACGCTCTGTCCACCTGCTGCCGCTCACAACTCATTTCCGCACTTTGATGTACAGATTGTAACTTCATCAATCCAATTGCTAATTCTCGCAGTGCCGCTTTCGGATCCGGTGCAGCCTCCGCCTCTTGAATCCGCAGTAACAACTCAACACGATTGAGCATGAGGATCACACGATCATCACACGCCTCAATCGACTGATCAATATAGTCAAACGCACTCTCACGAAACCGACCGTTTAACCACATCGATTGCAACATATTGATCACTCTTGCAGCGAGCAGAGGGCGCGCATGTTCATTTCGAAATTCAGCCGTATCTGTAAGCCGCTGTAAAAAAAGGCGAAGATTTTCAGCCCGCTCATCACTCTCAATAGGGATTTCGACTGTCGCGCCTGTGCCGCTGCTTTGACTGGATTCTGAAGCTGCATCACTCCAATACTGTATCGCTGAAGCCAATGTGCCGAAAGGCCCCTGATCCTCCACTTCACCCGCACTATCTCCTTGCGCAGCCCGCAAACCCTCTGTGAGGGCGTCCCAAAAAGTGCGGGGCAAAGGAGGAACAACCACCATCACCTGCCCTTGCTGGTTGACAAGCAATCTTATACTGTCCAATGTGGGCAGCGGGTTACCCTCTTGAGATGGCTCCACTCTAGGTGAGGGTGGTAATGCGTTACTCTCCTCCTCCTCAGAAGCCCAATGGGCCAAACCGAGAAGGTCAGCCTCCATGAAACGGTCGTCCACACCGCCTTCACCCCCTTCCTGCCGGCCAGGGCCAAACCCTAGCTCAATATCACCCTCATCAACGCCTCTCTGATCGATAGCCTCCTCAATAGCCTCCTCGATAACCTCCTCGATAACCTCCTCGATAGCCTGCTCGATCGAGTTAGGCAACGCCAAACTCGGCAGCGAACTTGATGACGATGCTGCCGATGAAGCACCATCCGAAGAGGAGGATGAGGCATTCGATGAGTGAGATACGTGTGATACATGTGATGAGTGAGATACATGTGATATGTGTGATATGTGTGATACGCGTGATACGTGCGATGAGTGCGATGAATTTGATGAATGTGATACGCTTGATGAATGTTGTAACGGGGGGTTAGGGGGCAATCTATCCATGATCAGGCCTCTCTGGTTTTGCTTATTCAACGGAAAACCGTTTTAAAAACGGATCCTACGACGATAATCCTTTCTTCAGTAATCAACGGTTTAACCCGCTACACCCTAACATGCTTAAATGCCTGTTTTCCACCCCCCTAAAGCCCCCTGCTCACACCCAATGGCAGAAGACATGCCGAGCAGTGCACCTAACAGCGTCGAACAATCACGCTTCCAACGGAGTAACCCGCCCCAAAAGAGCAGATAACACCTGCATCACCAGGGGATAGATCCTCATGAAATTGGTGGAACGCCACAATGGAACCCGCTGAGCTGGTATTTGCATATTGATCAAGGATAACCGGCGCCTCCTCAGGGGTCGCCTCTCGACCTAAAAGCCGTTTAGCGATGAGCAGGTTCATATTGATATTGGCCTGATGCAACCAGAAGCGCTTTACATCCTCTATATTGATCTCGTGCTTCTCCAGGTGTGCCTGCATAAGCCTCGACACCATCGGCACCACCTCTTTGAAGACTTTACGACCATTTTGACGAAAGGTCTTATCGCGCGCACCCAGGCCTTCCGGGGCGCAGCGATTGAGAAAACCAAAATTATTACGAATATTGCTTGAAAACTGTGTCTCCAACTGCGTACCGATCACCTCAAAAGGGCGGTCACTTTTAGCGCTATCTGACCGCTCTAACACCACGGCAGTGGCGACATCACCAAATATAAAGTGACAATCTCGGTCTTTCCACTCAAGATGGGCTGAACAGATCTCCGGATTAACGACCACCACACAGTCAGCCTCACCTGCACGAATGGCGTTCACACCGGCTTGAATTCCAAAGGTCGCAGAGGAACAGGCAACATTCATATCATAAGCAAACCCACGCTGCATGCCGATCGCCTGTTGAATCTCAATGGCCATCGCTGGATAAGCGCGCTGCATGTTGGAACAGGCACAGATAATGGCATCCACATCACCTGGCGTTCGTTTGGCGCGGTCCAAGGCCTGATAGACAGCCGCTACCGCCATCTCACACTGTATGGACGGCTCTTCATCGCTGCGTTCAGGAATCAAAGGGTGCATAACCATTGAGTCCAAAACGCCGCTTTTATCCATAACAAACCGCTGCTTAATACCAGACGCCTTCTCTATAAAAGCTGAACTGGACGCTTGCAGCGCGAGCGCCTCTCCCCGCTCAATGGCCTCTCTGTTCAACGCATTCTGCTCCCTAACATACTCGTTATAAACAGCGACCAATTCATCATTTGTTATTGACTCAGTAGGCGTATAGAGTCCAGTACCCGTGATCACAACACGGCCTTTATCAGTGTCCAACGATTTCTGCTCTAAATAAGATGGGATGCTCACAATTGACCTCGATTTTAGGGTTAACAATTGACCTAACATGTAAAAACTTGGCCAATCAATATGTCAACCAGTATACTTTCGATCCATGAGAGATGGAAGCAGGTTGGTTAGATTTTGGCATCAGAAAACAACCTAACGGACAAGTAACAAGCGATCACCATAAGAACCTCTCCCCTCTGGCACGCTGAGCACAAAACAAACAACTCTAAATAGAGCTCCAGATAAAGTGCTCAATAAAAATACGGTTTCTCATGCGCTGACCATTCCGAAGAGATCACTTTTAATGTATATTACATGCACACTTGTGTCACACTTGATGCATTATTTTTCTTACATTTTAAAATCGATATATAAAACATATATGATCTTTCAAATCGGTCAGAAAAATAACGACAGAGCAAGCCAATCAAGAGTAAACCAATCGAACGTTAACATTACTGGGTAAAGAACACCGCTGGAGAGAACCTTGCTTCGACATCACTGCATCCACACCCTATATGCGCACCTATTACTGATCTTAGTGATACTCATCCGTCTACCCTCACCTGCGCACGCCCTATCGATGGGCGAGATACACCTACTCTCCAACTTCAATCAACCCCTTGAAGCCGAAATAGAGCTGCTCTCTATTGAGGGTTATGAGCCCCATGAAATCAGGGTGCAACTTGGCTCAGAGGATCTATTCAAGATCATTGGCATCGAACGAACACAACACCTTACACACTTAAACTTCAGCGTTATCAAAATGTCCGAAGCACGCGGCCTGATTTTAGTGACCACTCAAAACTCGATTAAAGAGCCCTATTTAAATTTTGCTATCCAGGTACAGACCCCCTCCAGCCACTTAATAAGAGAGTACTCACTGCTGCTTGACCCGGCCGGCATAGAAACGAATGATACCGTGACGCCTGTCTCCCTCCCCATCGACACGCCGTCTGACAATCACTCAGCCAATCCAGCCAAAGAATCTGTCGATCAAGCCAGCAAAAAACAGGAGAGCGAAGCCTCCGCCCTCGAGCACCTCCCTCTCCCTAAGCAACCCGTTTCAAAAGAAAGCCCCTTAGCCGATGATCAAAAAAGCCATCATCGCCTCATATTGAACAAAGAGAACAAAGACAGAGAGAACAGAGATGACACCCACAATGACACCTACATTGTGAAAAAAAATGACACGCTCTCAAAAATAGCCCAACAGATCAAACCCGACGATCTCACCCTCAACCAAACCATGATCGCCCTTCAACAGAAGAATAAAGAGGCCTTCATCAACGGCAACATTAATCTACTCAAAGAGGGCGCAACACTCATCATCCCCAGCATTGAAGCCATCTCCAACATCCCTGCTCAAGAAGCGGATCTGAACGTTGCCCAACAAGCTACATCATGGAAACGGACACGAAGCCTTGTTCGCCCCCAAAAAGATAAAGCATTAACCCAAGCCCCTGTGAAAACAAACAAGCAGGCCATAACCGCCCCGAATACGACAAAAAGACCCGAAGGTGTACTGAACATCATCTCAGTCGATGAGCAGAACCAAGAAGAGAATAGCCGCAACCCACAAACATCCACGCTCTTACTGGAAGAAGAGCTTGACCGGCAGGCCTTAACCGTCTCTGACCTTAATCAGCAACTTAAGGATACCCAGGAAGAGCTGAAAATCTCAGAAATGCTGGCCACACTCAAAGACCAACAGACCCTTGAGTTGGAAC
>JAYPBG010000190.1:0-1022 GCA_038124075.1 Gammaproteobacteria bacterium | reverse complement strand
AGCCGAACATGAAAAGCTTAAATCAGACGCCGTTACGCCTCACACCACAACCGATCAAGCCGCCCAAGAGGAGCATCTGCGCAGACAAAAAACCCACACAGTGCGCAATGTTCTCGTAGGCTTTCTGCTTCTATTGCTCACCACCATCTCATTAGCGTGGTGGCTCTTATGGAGAAAAGAGACTCGAATGCGCCATGCAACCGCTAAAAAACGTACAAAACCCGTCATCACGGACAACCAGCTTAAGAGAGCAGTGGATGATGCGCACGATCACATTGACCATACCGATCATACCGATTACATCATTGAGACAAACGACCCTGACAACATAAATCGCATTAGAGCTTAAAAGATCGATTCATCTCTAAAAAAAGAGCACGGTAGAAGCGAGGAAGCTCATTGAGCGCTTTTTCGCTCGCACATGCATTTTGCAAGAGGGATGTTTGATAGCACGCTAAGGCAGCCTGTTCATGCTCTCTTTTCAGGTAGGGAAGTATAAACTGATTAAATGAAAAGTAGAGCACCGCTTTCAACTCAGAATCATTCAATAGACTCCATTGAAAAACGCTCTTCCACGCCTCTGATATATCAACCGTCAAATGTCTTTTTTCAATATGCTCTTTTGCAACACCGTCAACCAGATCCCTATAGACGGCTGCCGTTAAAGACTCCCACGGAGTGATCACCGCCAAACGCTCTATTTCAGACCGAATAAGGGCTATATTAAACTCAATACCACGCGCAGGCTCCAGATCAAAAGCCTCTCCAGAGCTAAAATAGAGGGCTCCACGCGGAACAAGAAAGTGCCGAATAGAGGTGAACAGAGTTAAAAGTGTATCTTCCGTATGCCACGATTGATTTTTCCTGACGACATCATAAGTAAGATCGCCGTAAGCGCGCGTAAGTTCTTTAGCGTAAGTTCTTTAGACAGTTCTTTAGGACACCCAAAAAACCAGATCTTTATTAGCAGATCTTTATTAGCAGATCTTTATTAGCAGATCTTTATTAGCAGATCTTTATTA
>JAYPBG010000189.1:5773-7128 GCA_038124075.1 Gammaproteobacteria bacterium | reverse complement strand
GGCAATAGGTATGGTGATGGCTGTGGACTTTTCCGAGAGGTTGGGCTGGTTGGAAAAAGGGTGGAAGACGCGCTTGACGGATATGTTGGTTGGCATGGGGTTGCCTACCGCTTGTCCGAGCACACTGTCTGGTAAAGAGATCAGGGCGCTTATGCAACATGATAAAAAAGTATTGAATAAGCGTTTGCGACTGGTGCTTTTGAAGGCGTGTGGAAATGCGGTGGTTACATCAGAATTTGACGAGGCGCTTCTCAGTCAGATGCTGAGTTCATAAATAAATTGGATAGTTTGTGTATGTGTTGGATATATAGGTAAGGTGGTCCAGTAAAGATGGAAGCATCAGAGATTAACCCGTTTTCAGGGGCCGTTGATACGGATGGTGGGTCTACGCCCTTCTTTCGAGGGGGGCGACGGCAAGAGCTTATTCAATATATTAGGCATCTAAGCAGTAATTTGTATGATGTTGTGCTGGTCGTAGGCCCGCCTGGGGTGGGAAAGAGCTGTATGTTGCAAGCGTTACGTCGACAGTTGGCAGATGACCTGGTTGATGCTGCGTGTATCGATGCAAAAAATGATCCGGAGGCTGAAGGGGCAGTTGCGTTATACCGCCAGCTTTCCGAAGAGGGCGTGCCGTCCTCTATAGAACAAAGAGTGTCTGTTGGAGGCAGTGTAACAGACGGGGCGAGCGATCAGGGTGCGATGCTGTCTTGTCGGAAAGGCCCTGAGGAGGCAAAGCCGCTCATCTGTATTGATCATGTTGAAACATGGAGTGAGAAAACATTGGCTCACTTTCTCTCTGCATGGGGTGTGAATCCGACTGATAAGCAAATGCCGTTACTGCCGATACACTCTATTTTTTGGGTGGATAGTGACTGGGTGGATCAGATTAAAAAGAAGCCAGTCGGTCGGTTGCTGTTAAGCAGAAGCTATACCGTGGAGGTGGCGCCATTCAATCGAGTTGAGCTTCAAAAGTATTTAGAGTTTAAATTAAGCGTGGGGGGTGCGAGCCGGTTTAAGTTCACCAAAAAAGAGGTTGACCAAATACTGCGTCGTTCAAAAGGCATTGTAAGAGCAGTAGATAAAGCGGCTGAGGTAGCTTTCTATCGGAAGATCTATCGGCAATTTGGTTGGAAACAGCGTCTGCCAAAGTCGCATGCCGCTGCATTGATCTGCTTGATGTTTGCCTTGGTGTGGTTGGGGTGTACTGAGCAGCAGGAGCGCTCTATGACCATGCTTGAAGCACCTGTTTTCGAGGGTCAGATACTGGAAGGTCAGATAATGGGTGGGCAGATAGGGAAAGATGAGGAGCCGTCGTCCTTAAAGTGGGTGGTGAAATTGGTCGATGAGCCCATGGA
>JAYPBG010000189.1:0-5718 GCA_038124075.1 Gammaproteobacteria bacterium | reverse complement strand
GTTAGCAGGTGAGCCTATCGGTCAGCTTCTGGCTGAGCCTGTAATAGAGCCCTTAGTTGAACCCGTGGAAAGCCCCGCTTCTGGCTTGATAGTTGAGCCTGTTATGGTCTTTATAAGCCCTGAAAAGGGCCGCGAGCTCAGCCCAGCGGAGAGTCCAGCAGAGAGAGCTCGCACCCCACTTGAGGTCAGAGCAGTCTTTTATGAGCGCCTTGACCACTATACCGTGCAGCTTATGTCCGGGCGTGACTTGAAGAGCATTGAACGTCGGGTGCGCCAGCTTCGTTCGGTTGTTGACGTTGATGTAACCTACTTTGAAACCTCGCGTAAAGACCGCCCCTGGTATGTGTTGGTTGCGGGCACCTATACCGTTCACTCTGATGCTGAGTCGGCAGCGGCCACTTTGATGGTTCAGGCGCACTCAGCCTGGTCAAAAAAGGTATCAAAACCGTGGGTCCGAAGAGTGCGAGGGGTGATCAAATAAGTGAGGTCTGTGTAGCAGTGGTTTTTGCCATGATGATTTAAATATTGACCTAAGTGTTGACCTAAGTATTTGCCTGGAATTGGGTGCCCTGCATCAAAAGTTTGTGGAATGTTCCTTTCGCATGTAGAATGTTTGTCCATTTTTATGGGTTCGACTTCGTTGAGCCCTCTCGTAACTGTCCGCAAGGCCCAAAATTTTGACCTTGTAAGATGGTGTCAGTCATTTTTAGGGCTGAAGTGATAGCGTTGAGCAATAAGTGTGCTGAGCGCTCGCGACACTGAGCGATTAAAAGTTAATTGAAGAGTTAGAGGTAAGCAGCAATGCCTGAGAGCACTGTACCCAGTGGCCTGCTATGTAGACCGGATGAATTCAAAGACAACTGTGGCTTTGGACTGATTGCCCATATGGATGGGGAGGCCAGCCATAGATTGCTGGCAACAGCAATAGAGTCTCTAGCCTGTATGACTCATAGAGGTGGAATAGCCGCAGATGGAAAGACAGGCGATGGTTGTGGATTGCTGATGCAAAAACCTGACCGCTTCTTCCGGCAAGTGGTCAAAGAAGAGCAGAACATTGAGTTGCCTACACTCTATGGTGTAGGCATGATCTTTCTCAACCCAGATGAGCGCATTGCGGGTGAGCAAAAGGAGTTGCTTGCAACGATAGCGGCTCAATACTCTTTGTCAGTGATAGGTTGGCGTACGGTGCCAACGAATGATGCTGTTTGTGGCCGTATAGCGCTTGAAGACCTACCCATTATCGAGCAGTTATTCCTGTCCGTTAGCGATGCCGCTGATGAAGCAGAGCTTAACCGGCGCCTCTTTTATGTGCGACGTAAAGCTGAAATCGCGTTAGAGGCCGATAACCACTTTTATATTCCCAGTCTCTCAGCGTCTGTTGTTTCATATAAAGGCCTGGTCATGCCTGTTGACCTACCCGTGTTTTATAAAGATTTAGGTGATGAGCGTTTAGAAACGGCGATATGTGTCTTTCACCAGCGCTTTTCAACCAACACCTTACCACGCTGGCAGTTAGCGCAACCGTTTCGTATGTTGGCTCATAATGGTGAGATTAATACCATTATGGGGAATCGTAACTGGTCTATGGCTCGCACAAGCAAGTTTGAGTCGAATAGACTCCCTGATTTAGATGCAATTGCACCACTAGTGAACCGAACAGGGTCTGACTCTTCTTCTCTCGATAATATGCTGGATCTCTTGCTGGCAGGTGGCATGAATATTTTCCGTGCACTGCGTATGTTGGTGCCGCCTGCGTGGCAAAACGTAGAGACAATGGATCCAGATCTACGGGCCTTCTATGAGTATAACTCTATGCATATGGAAGCCTGGGATGGTCCTGCTGGTATTGTGTTAACGGAGGGACGTTATGCAATCTGTTTGCTGGATCGAAATGGTTTGAGACCGGCTCGTTGGGTGATTACTAAAGACCGTTTGATCACCTTGGCGTCTGAGGTCGGTGTCTATGATTATGCACCAGAAGATGTTGTGGCTAAAGGGCGCGTAGGGCCAGGACAGATACTGGCGGTTGATACTCAGACAGGTGAACTGTTGCATACGGACGATATTGATCGTCTATTAAAAACGCATAACCCATATAAAACGTGGTTACGAGATAATGCGATTCGGTTGGGCTCATCGCTCTATAACGAGTTAACAGAAGAGGAGCTCAAGGCTCAAGCGAACGGTGTTCCGCTTACGGATCCCCCGCTCAGTGAACGTGAGCTCATTCGATATCAAAAAATGTATCAAGTCTCTAACGAAGAGCGTGATCAAGTGTTGCGCCCGATGGCTGAGAACGGGCAAGAGGCGGTTGGGTCGATGGGTGATGATACGCCTATGGCGGTGCTCTCTTCCAAAATACGCCCAATTGCTGACTATTTTAGGCAGCAATTTGCGCAAGTTACGAATCCACCAATAGACCCTCTTCGTGAGGCGATCGTCATGTCTTTGGAGACCTGTTTAGGTGCGGAACGCAATGTTTTTGAAGAGACGTCAGAGCATGCGCGCCGTATTATACTCCGTTCTCCTGTCCTCTCGAGGCGCCAATTTAAGAAGCTCACAACCGGTATAGGGCTTAAAAGCGACCTCTCCGATTTTCCAATTGAAACCCTGTCACTCAATTATACTAAAGAGACGGGTTTGAAAGCCGCTGTTGAAGAGATCTGCGATAAAGCGGAACAGGCGGCGCGTGCAGGCAAAGTCATATTGGTGCTGAGCGATCGAGATATATCGCCTGAGACAGTGCCTGTCAGTGCGCTGATGGCTTCAGGTGCGGTACATCATCGACTGATTCAAAAAGGGCTGCGCTGTGATACGAATATTGTGGTTGAAACCGGTATGGCGCGCGATCCTCACCATTTTGCCGTGCTGCTTGGGTTTGGTGCAACGGCTGTTTATCCTTATCTGGCTTATGATGTGCTAGACGGTATGATCAGCAGCGGAGAGCTGACCGTGGACCCTTCTGATGCCCGTGAGAACTTCCGCAAAGCCATCGCCAAAGGGTTGCTAAAAATCTTATCGAAGATGGGCATCTCTACTGTGGCCTCTTACCGTGGAGCACAGCTTTTTGAGGCGGTTGGCTTAAGCAGTGAAGTGGTCGACCTCTGCTTTACGGGTGTTACAAGCCGTATTGCAGGCGCCAGTTTTGCTGACTTAGAAGCGGATCAGCTGAAACTTGCCAAGCAGGCTTGGCAAGATCGAAAAGGGATCGATCAAGGCGGCATCCTTAAGTATGTTCACGGTGGTGAATACCATGCCTTCAATCCGGATGTTGTTTTTGCTCTCCATGATGCCGTTCGCTCAGGGGATTTTGAAGAGTATCGTCGCTACTCTGCCTTGATACAGGATCGTGGTGTTGCCAATATTCGTGACTTATTGGGCTTTGCTGAGGGTGTAAATCCCTCAATACCGATTGAGGAGGTGGAACCGATTGAGTCGATTTTGAGGCGCTTTGATTCAGCTGGTATGTCATTGGGTGCTCTATCGCCCGAGGCGCATGAAGCCATTGCTATTGCTATGAACCGCTTAGGTGGCCGCTCGAACTCAGGGGAAGGGGGTGAAGACCCTTCACGTTTTGGTACTGAGCGTGTGTCAAAAATCAAGCAAGTTGCATCTGGCCGATTTGGTGTGACGCCTCACTACTTGGTGAATGCTGAGGTTCTTCAGATCAAAGTGGCACAAGGCGCCAAGCCCGGTGAAGGTGGCCAGCTTCCTGGTGGAAAGGTGAACGGGCTCATCGCTAAATTAAGGTATGCAGTACCGGGTGTGACGTTGATCTCGCCACCACCGCATCATGATATCTATTCTATAGAGGATCTTGCCCAGCTGATCTTTGATCTTAAGCAGGTTAATCCAGATGCCCTGGTCTCTGTTAAATTGGTGGCTGAACCGGGTGTGGGTACCATTGCTGCGGGCGTTGCCAAAGCCTACGCCGATTTGATTACGATATCGGGTTACGATGGAGGCACAGCGGCTAGTCCGTTGACGTCGATCCGTTATGCCGGAACACCTTGGGAGCTCGGGCTGTCAGAGGTCCAGCAGAGCCTTCGAGGCAACGACCTTCGTGGAAAAGTGCGCTTACAGACAGACGGTGGCCTGAAAAACGGCATCGATGTGATTAAAGCGGCGATGCTGGGTGCCGAGAGCTTTGGCTTTGGTACCATCCCAATGATTGCATTGGGTTGTAAGTATCTGCGTATTTGTCATCTTAATAACTGTGCAACTGGTGTTGCCACTCAACAAGACACATTGCGAGATGATCACTACACAGGTAAGCCAGAGTGGGTGATGAACTTCTTTAAGTTTGTTGCTATGGACACTCGTGAGTGCTTGGCGCGCCTTGGGTATCGATCACTGGACGAAGTCATAGGTCGTGCTGAGTTGTTGGCACCGCTTGAGGGGCTGACGGAGAAACAGAAGCACCTTGATCTGCAGCCACTGCTGGAAAACCGATTGGTACCAGCCGATAAACCACAGTTCTGTGAAAGTGAGCGGAATGCACCTTTTGATAAAGGTTTGTTGGCAGAGCGGATGGTTGAGGAGATTTTGGATTCGATTGAGCAGAGGTGCGGAGGCTTATTCAGCTATCGTGTGACCAACTGTGATCGATCAATAGGCGCGCGCCTTTCGGGTGAAATCGCCAAACGCTATGGCAATCAAGGCATGTCCGATAAGCCGATCTCGCTGCAATTAAAAGGTACAGCCGGACAGAGTTTCGGCGTCTGGAATGCCGGTGGTCTGCATATGCACCTGGAAGGTGATGCTAATGACTATGTGGGTAAAGGAATGACGGGCGGTAAGCTGGTTATTCGCCCTCCTGCAGGCAGCTTGTTTAAGAGCCAAGAGACTGCCATCATCGGTAATACCTGTCTATACGGTGCTACCGGTGGGCGCTTTTATGCGGCCGGCCGAGCCGGTGAGCGCTTCGGTGTACGTAACTCAGGTGCATTTGCCGTTATTGAGGGCGCAGGTGACCACTGCTGTGAGTATATGACCGGCGGTCAGGTGACGGTTTTAGGAGAGACAGGCCATAATTTTGGTGCGGGTATGACCGGTGGTTTTGCCTATGTGCTCGACCTAAAAAATCAGTTTTTTGATCGCTATAACCCTGAGTTGGTTGATGTCATGCGTATCACCAGTGAGTCGATGGATGCTTATAAGAACCATCTACTGGATGTCATTAAAGAGTTTGCAGACGAGACCGGCAGTGCCTGGGGGGCTCAGCTGATTGAGCAATTTGATGATTATATTGGGAAATTTTGGTTGGTGAAGCCGAAAGCGGCGAGCCTAGAATCCCTTATGCAAAATATTCGCTCTAAACCAGAGTGAGGAAGGGCTATGACAAAACAGATTACAAATCACTTTCAGTTTTTAGATGTGGGTCGGCAGGATCCTGAAAAGCGGCCGATCGAAAAACGCCGAACAGAATATATTGAGATTTATGACCCTTTTAAGCCCGCGGTTGCGGGAGAACAAGCCGATCGCTGTTTGGAGTGTGGTAACCCATACTGTGAATGGAAGTGCCCTGTGCACAACTACATACCCAACTGGCTGAAGCTTGCAAAAGAGGGCAATATTTTTGAAGCGGCAGAACTCTGTCACCAAACCAACTCTTTACCGGAGGTATGCGGCCGAGTATGCCCACAAGACCGTCTCTGCGAAGGTGCCTGCACGCTGAACGATGGTTTTGGTGCAGTGACGATTGGCTCTGTCGAGAAG
>JAYPBG010000188.1:0-7151 GCA_038124075.1 Gammaproteobacteria bacterium | reverse complement strand
ACCCTGAAGGCACGCTCTGTGAGCTGTTTGATGTGATCAAAATGAAAAACATGTATGGCCGACAGATCTTGGGCATTGAACGCAGTACTTTTCTGATTGATAAGCAGGGTATCTTGAGGGAGGCATGGCGCAAAGTGAAGGTCCGTGGCCATGCTCAAGAGGTACTGGATGCCGTGAAAGAACTATAGCGGCCTACCCTATATAGTGCCGCTGAATAGTGCCGCTGAATACTGAATAGTACCGCTGAAACGGTGGATCACATGACCCGATCCACCGCCCTCAGCACGGCATGATTGATATGCACCAGCCGCAGATCCCCCACCGGCGTTCCCACACCATTATTAAAGATCAGGGCAACAGAGAGCTGCCGATCAGGATCACACCAAGCCCCAGAGCCACCGAACCCTAAGTGACCAAATGCCCGATCAACCTGATAGGGCCAAGCAAAGACTCGATGGTAACCTAGCCGCCACTGAAGCGGTATCGGAATAACACGACCCGGCGCATCGTTTTGAATGGTTGTCGCCTCTTTTAGGACCGCAGGGTCAATCATCTGAAGCCCATCCCACGCCCCACCATTGGCCAACATGGCGTAGACTTTAGCAACAGAGCGGGCTGTGCAGAGCGCATTGGCCGCAGGAATGGTCGCTGCAGCGATGGCCGGCGAATTGAAGTCTATGGCCTCAATACCGCTGGGTCCTAAGCTGCGCAGGGTATCTTCATGGTGATAAGGCGCCTGACGGGTACAGACCCGCCCTACCGTATGGCTCAGTGTTGTCGCACTTTTTGCCAACGCCATGAGTGCAGCGCGCCTCAGCTGGGGGTAGCGCCCTCGTAACAATGGGTAGTTGCTGTCGTTAACCAGCTCTGCGCGCCGATCCAACACATCCGATGCTGAACCCAAGTAGAGCCCATCGAGGCGAAGAGGGTCCACTAAACGTTGCTGTACTGACTCACTTAATGGCTGTCCTGTAATGCGCTGAATCACCTCCCCCACTAGCCAGCCGAAGGTGAGCGCATGATAGCCGTGGGAAAGGCCTGGAGGGTGGATCGGTTTTGCTTCTTCGAGCGCTTCCACCATATAGCGCCAATGCATGATAAACTGCGCATGCTCAATCATATCTCGGATATGGTAGAGACCCGCCTCGTGACAGAGCAGCTGCCTTAATGTAATCACCTCTTTACCATGGCGCGCAAACTCGGGCCAATAGTGGCAGACTGGATCGTCGTAGTGACAACGTCCTTCTGAGACCAACATATGCATCAGTGTCGCAACGATCCCTTTGGTCACTGAAAAGACAAGCCCTAACGAATCCCTCTGCCACAGATCTCCTCGGTTGTTGCTCACACCGGCCCAAATATCAACAACCGGGTCATTGCGGTGGTAGACCGTCAAAGCGCCACCCCCTATGCCAAGCTGCTTGATAAAACAGGAGGCTACCCCCTCAAAGCGCGGGTGAATATAGCCATGCAGTGAGTGACCACCTTCACCTTGTATATGACCGCCGTGTCTAGATTGTTGTACAGGTTGTTTAACCTGGGAACTGCGCGTCATCACATCCATGCGACTGGCACACACCTTCTATGAATAATGAATTATGAATATATGAGTTGATTAAACGGACGGCGCTAAAAAGTCTATTTTATGATCAAACCATAGAGCAATAGCACAACAGAACAAACGAACAGTAAAATGACCATACGAACAGGATTTATTCTAGCATATTAACCTACACGACCAACCTACAAGAACGAGAAACACGACAAGAACAGCCGGTTATCCCTTCTGAATTTTATATTGATCGACAATGTTAATAATCTCATCCGAGATAGATAAAAGCTCATGGCCCGACGAGTAGGTCTCTTTCGCACCCTCCTCATTTTTAGCCGCCAGCTCACTGATGCTGACAATATTGCGATTAATCTCTTCGGAAACCTGGGCCTGCTGCTCAAATGAGACGGCAATTTGAGCGTTCAACTCCGAGATGATATTGGCGGCTGAGTCGACCTCAGTCAGCGCCTTACTGGTCTCATTGATATCACCCACACAGACCGTCGCCTGCTTGGCACTCTCATCCATTGCATGCACCGCTTTCTCTACACCCTGCTGCAGACGCTCAATCGAAGATTGAATCTCCTCTGTTGATTGCTGAGTACGCTGAGCCAATGTTCTCACCTCATCCGCAACGACCGCAAACCCACGACCACTTTCGCCCGCACGCGCAGCCTCAATGGCCGCATTCAGCGCAAGCAAATTGGTCTGCTCTGCAATGCCTCTAATCACATCCAGCACGATCCCAATACTTTTGCTGTCCTCTTCAAGCCGCAGTACAACATTAGAGGACTCATGCACTTTACTGGCTAAAATATCGATCGATGCATTGGCATTACTCATAATCTTACCGCCACGATCGGCCGCCTCTTTAGTGCACTGAGCCGCTTCAGAAGCCTGCACCGTATTGCGCGTGATCTCTTCATTGGTTGCAACCATCTCAGTAATGGCCGTTGCAAGCATTTCAGAATCACTCTTCTGTTGAGTCACACTGTGCAACGTGGTATCCGATATACTGTTCAAGCGACTCGAGTTCTGGCTCAACCCATCGGTAAGACCCGCAATTCTAACAAACATCGCTTTAAGCTTGACGACAAACGCATTGAATGACTCACTCAACTGAGACAGCTCATCACTGCCCGGGAGATCAATTTGAGCATTCAAATCACCCTCTCCCTTTGCAAGGACCAACATTAAGTTATTCAATACAGCGACTCGCCCAATGATCGAAGATGCAAAAAGATAAAGTGACGCGCACACAAAAATGGCAATGGCCAACCCCGAACCCAGCAGCACGACCCCATTATTTCGCTTGGCCTCTGTCACCGCCTGCCCCAGCTCAATAGAGAGCTCTTCCAAAATAGTCTCTGTCTTATGCACCGTGCTTCGTAATTGGCCGTGCAAACCCTCAGTGGGACTCAACCCCTTCTCAATGTAACCGGAGGCCAGTGCATTGAATCCTTTTTCATAGGCCTGCATATTGCTGAGTATACTGCTCCTGGTATCGGCGGGCATTGACGTCACCTGGATATTCTCCAACATCACCGCCATATCTTTTTTAAATTTATCAATATACTTAGGCAAACCCCGCAACATAAAATCTTTCTCATGACGGCGAAGCATCAACATACTCGCCAACAACCTATGATCACCCATCGCCTTTATCGACTTTTCTGCACCATGGACCGCAGAACGCAGCGCCCCTCGAAGACCACTGTTATGATCTAAACCAATTTTCTTTTGAACAGCCACAATAGCTTGAAAAGAAGCTTGATACTCTGCCAACACGGCACTCAACCGTTCAACATCACCCGCCCGCCCCATCTCACCAAGCGCAGCATCCCCCTTCATCTCATCCACATGTGACATCAACAGCGTATAGTTTTTCTCAAACTTACCTTGATATTTCAGATCATTACGCGCAAGAAAGTCCTTCTCATTCCTCCTGAGCATCAACATGCCCGCTTCGCTTTTCGCCGCCAGCAACTCCAACCGATCCAAACGCTCCAACTTCCCATAAAAAGTTGAATCCAAAACAAAAAACGAAAAAATAGCAGCCAAAATAACCGCCATAAAGAGATAAGACTTTTGTTTAATTGATATTTTTTGTAACGCCAGCATACCTTCATCACCCACACGCTGTAAATTTTATCGATATTTAAAATATAGCAACAAACACCACAAAAAATCGCAAAAAACTGCACAAAAGCAAAAAAAGAACGACACAAAACAAAAAGCCAACACAACGTTTACAACCCTGCTCGAGCACCCACCACCCCAAAACCACAAAAAAATTAACAACCCCATTGCCATTACCCAAAAATTCAAATATGATATTCGAATAATAGAAACAAGAACCAAAAAGATTAGCCAAGAAGTTTACTAACAGTAAAAAAACCATTAAAAACAAAAAAGAGCCATTAACACCTTTATATCAAAACATTAACCAAAAGAGACATATACAGATGAGCAGCATTTCAAGCGCAACACCAACAACAACAACACAAAGCCAAAATAATATCGAAACACCCAACCTCAAAGGCACCTTAATTAAAGGATTAAAACCTGACTCCGATGATACTGCCTTTATCCCCGTAGCCGACGGCACCTTCACCCTCTCACTTAGAGACGCATCCAGCGGCTCTCAGATAGACCTATCAAATGCCGAATCCATCAAGATAAAAGCAGAAGGTCAAGGGCATATTGCTATACGAATAAATAAGGACGGTAAAATAGAGGCAGAATTTATAGAAAAACACAAGAGCTTAGATTTTCTTACTGAAGCTGAACCAAACATAGCGTACACAACCAACGACTCTATAAAAATATCCTCTTTCAACATACGCAGCAAGAATGAGTCAAGTAAAATTGATTTAAGCAAAGCAGTGGAGATAAAACCAAAAAAGATATCCATCGATGTTGCAAAAATTTTATTCTCCCCCATGATCACCGACACCAAAAATGATAACATTAATATGGACACCAAAAAAAACAACAATGGGAAAAATATCATAAAAGATAATAACACGGTCATCACAACAGAAAAAAAATGTATCCGTGATGGTGTTGGTGATGGTGATGGTGTTGGTGATGGTGTTGGTGATGGTGTTGGTGTTGGTGATGGTGATGGTGATGGTGATGGTGATGGTGATGAAGTTGATGATGAAGTTGATGATTTTAATCGTAAGCCATTTTAGCATGTAAATTTAATTGTGCAAACACGATTCTGCTTATTGAGCTATCGCGCGCAAAGAGTCATTTATCAACCATCTATCAATCACTTCCGTTTGCTATCTCGCACCCAGCCATACTGTATAGGCAACCAAATTCCACTATAACAAAGATACTGGGTGCACACATTGTCTCACCATATAAAATATTCCAATTTTTGTTACGCACTAAGAACGGAACTATAATGAGATATTATGCTACTTAAAACTTAAAAAGATTCTCCATTTCCGGTAAATATACGACCTTTAAAGTTTGGCTTAAAAACTTTTCACCATTCAAACCGCGCCCCGATCAATCAACAAGAGAGATCAAAAAAACAATTAGATGGAAATCGACCCGTATCGAGCCATACAAAGGAAACAGTAAGCGCAAAGAGCTTACGCACACCCTCACCCATACTTAAGATCAGTAACGGAAAAAGCAATTTCAACCCATTGTCTAATAATACCCGTTCTGATATGAGGCGCAATCTGTTTAAGAAATACGTGAAAAACATAGCACAAACTTCATGGCCTAAAAATTCTGACAGCAATTTATTCTACAAAGACTTTGCTGAAAGAGTGGGGTACTGTAAGCCCGGTACAGCCGAGTCAAGGCTACTCATTAACTATACACTCAAATCCGCGCCTATTGGACATGAGAATCTTTCCAATATGAGGCGCCCCATGTCACCACACGACCAGAAGGGTTTCGCCTATCATCGAGACTTTAAAAACGTAAAGCTATTGACTCATATGACCAGTGCACTTACCAAAGTGTTGAGTTTGAAGCACACCCACCCCATTCCCTGTGCTCATCAGGGTATTAAAGAAACGCTGTCTTACCGAGCTGATTTTATCGAACCCAGCTCATTAGAAACGATTAAACAAGAACTTGACCTCTGCAATAATAATTGCATTATTTCAGTGGACGGGCTGTTACCCAAGTCTGAGTTAATCGACAACGATTCTGATACTCTCAGCTCAATAGGCCATGCAAAAAACCAAGCGAGCGCAATCGAAGCACTGTTTCAAAAACTGCGACAAAGTGGGGCTATACCCAGTGCACTTCCTCTCGTTGGCACAGTCGACATCAAAGGGCAAATGGTGCTGTTGGTCGATAATGTTGGGGCACTCTCTCACAACGATCACTTTACTAAACTCATTGCCCGGTCGGGGCTTACTCCACCTATGAACCAGGCCCGAGCACAGTTCGCCCAACTGGCTCCGGAAGAGATGCCTTTACCGCACAAAAATCTCACTTCACAACAACGTCAACCTAAGTCAGTAAAGTATTACAAAAACATTCATGCTTTCTTGAACTCAACCAATATCCGATCGCTCATGCTGGCGTCCACCCCTGGCAATGCCAAGTCGATTCGTAACAGTGGTCCGAATCTTTTAGCGTCTGCAACTGCAAAAATGATCCTTGGTCTATCTAAGATGATCGTAGAGCCACTGGACCCTTCGGTACAAGCTTCGTTGAAACGGATCGATGAATTGGTTAAACATTCGCTTACCACCTCCTCGTTCAAAGAGTTTAGTTTCTATCATGAGTTGCTTCATGAAGAGATTTTATTCTTACTTGATAAGTCAAGACCTTATCCATCGAGCCGAATGGATGAAATGAGCAGCCCACATGCAACGTTCGAAGAGGCCTATTTACAATCAAAACAGGCGCTCAAGCGTTTGCCTCATCGTACACCCAACGTATTGGCTTTTAACAGTTGTATGGCATGCGTTGACGCTTTGATTAAGGCCGAAGTGAGAATGCTGGGTAGACCTCCAAAAATTGCAGGGCTTCAAGGCAGCTACTTTGAGATTACCGACCATTTTAGAGAAGACGTTAAGGCGCAACCCGACCAATCACCCTCTTTTATTTCTGCTGATCACACACTTCAGGATATCAAAGGCCTGGTAGATATGCTTTTTCTAGAAGTGCACCCTTGCGCCAACCCTGATGCCACAGAGTATCAACGTAACCCAGTAGAAACCATTATTAAAACAGCACTCGCTAAGCAGTCTGGAAACCGACTGACGGTCGCCTTAGATGCCACTCTGGATAAGGTCGACTCGAAAGAGCTTATGCGCCTTATCGATGCTTTTGAAGCTGAAGTAAACTCAGGCGCGCTCGATATTGTCATCTACCGCAGTGCGCAAAAATTTGATCAACTGGGTGTCGATCGCATCAACGCGGGCTATATGGAGGTTTACTCTGAAAACACATTGGGTGATGCATGCAAATCCGTGGGCGGTGGGCTCGAAGGGGCTGACTACCAAATGCTCACCCATCTTCACGCCCACGCCCATGCTGAAATTCATCAATTTCAGTGGTTACATAGTCGCTGGCGCGAAATAGCAGCCTATTAGGTTGTTATTTGTTCTATTGT
>JAYPBG010000187.1:5038-7184 GCA_038124075.1 Gammaproteobacteria bacterium | reverse complement strand
GGTTGTGACGCTTTCCACCTCCACTGTGCGCCAGAGGTATCGGCAAACCCTTTTAAATGCGCCTCAAAAAATTGATCAATCTTCCCTCCATACCCAAACAGCATACCAAAATCGACCAATGATACCTGGTTCCGCTCCTCTGGATAGAATGGAAAGCGCCGGTTAACCACATGTTTGCACATGGGTAAAACGTCTGAACTCCACTGTTTGGTTAATGCACCCAGGGCATCCTCTGAGGCCAACGCCTTCGCGGACTCTGCCACACTCGACACCCACGATTCAACATAGGGCGGCACGGCTACACCGACCGCCGCCATCATCTGATGGGCTTTATTCACATCCAATGCCTCTGGATCGATCATCTCAGGTGAGTTGAGCAGACCACTCATATCGGTATGCAGTTGGCCGATCTGTCCCTGCAGATGATCCATGGGTTGAGCATCATCTTCTTGTTTTTCAAACAGTGCTTGAAGCTCTGAAAATGCATCGCCTAAAGGGGGTTGCGCCTTGCTGAGCAGTGCGGTCTCCTGCGCTACACTGGCCAAGAGTTTGCGCATAGGTGATTGATCCCCCCCCAAAATCTCCAACTGCTCTAAACCTTGTGTACCTGAGGCTAAGGGTTTTAAGGCCACATCATCTAACAGCGCACGCCACTGCTTCTCATACTGTAAGAAATAGAGGGCCGTTACACGCGCCTCTAATTGATCATAGTCAGGTTGTGCATGATGGGGCATCGCGCTGCTGCCGAGTACCCACTCATCGAGTGCACTTTCACGCACCTGTTGGCTTAAGCGCGCTTTAAAGAGTTGGGTGTAGCCCTCTTTTGTATAAAAAGGAGGGATCGGCTCATGAAGAGGCGCTCCAGAGCGTCGATAGAGCATCGACTGAGCATAAGGCTCTGCCGCATGGGTGATAAGAAAGGGAGGGATCGGCTTATTGCCTTCGACATCGGACCCTATGTCAGAGACCGTTTGAGCACGCTCTTGCAGCTGAACCAACACACGCTGCTCAAAAGAGAGGTCCGCCAATTGAGCCCGCGCTTGAGCAATCAACAGCTCATCGCGCTTTAACGCAATGGGCGGATGAAGACGCTTTGAGAGCTGGGCAAAGTGCGGGGCCAGTCGCCGAATCAATGTAGGGGATAGGTGGTCGCTGTTATTTTTCCAGTAGGAGTGCTGCCATAGATCAAACTGCTCTGCCCTATAGTGATCTTTTTCAAACGGGAGCATGTAGGTACGCAGCAGCGTATAAAGTGGGTGCTTTACACCCTCTTTTTCAGGTTGCTCTTTGGCTGCCGTAACCGCGTGACGTAAAAGCTCCTCTAGATCAAAATAGATCATCGGCAACAGCAGCCCCTCTAACGCGCGACGGTAGAGAAACATCAATCGATTCGACAAGGCATCATCCAACCGCATCAGCGTCAAGGTCCATGGCAGATCAACCTCACCGGTCTGCGGTGAAATCGAAATGGGCAGATGGTGAAAGCGATCAAGCACCGGGCCTACCTGGCTATAACTCATGGCCGATGTGCTCTGTTCAGCCAGTCGATGCTCAAGCTCATTTAATTCAATCGCCATCTCATCCAGCAGATGACCACTGCGCCAATAGGCGTACCCAAACAGCGTGGCCAACGTAAAACAGGCGAGGCTGACCGCGAAAACCAGTAGACGTGCTCGTACTGCACGCATTTTAAGAAACGATCCACTGGTCGGCGCACAACGTGCTTCATCCAGTAACTCGCGTCTCATAAGCCGCTCGAAGAAGAGCGTGGACCGATGCCTCTGCTGATCACTGGCTGCACGGCCTTGCGGCGGTGCGGCACCACTCCCAACATCAAAACCAAAACGGCTGAGCTGATCTGCATGATAGATCGAACGCGATGGGTCACTGGTTTGCCATAGATCAGCCTCATCTGAGGCGATAAAGAAAAGGCCGCGCAGTGCAGCGCCCTGCTCAATCAAGGGCAGCGCTCGAGAGGCACATCGGGCGGCTAAGGTGTCGACCTGTCCGGGTAAGCTCTCAATGAGTTGTCGTGCATGGGGGTCAAGGGTGGCGAGGTCAGCGGTTAATACACGCCTACGCAACGCCTGTCTTAGCTGCTTGGCATGATGAGTAACGGCTGCTTTCACACCACGACTTGAACGAA
>JAYPBG010000187.1:0-5028 GCA_038124075.1 Gammaproteobacteria bacterium | reverse complement strand
TAGAAACCAAAGGGTTCATGCCGGCTCCGGCCTTCTATGCAGTGTTCAGCATAAGCCCCTAAACCGAGCGACCCTTCATCCATACAGACACAGTAAGTAGGCAGCGCATAGTGAAATCGGTCAGAGACCGCCTGAACAACCGCCGCAGCAGGGTTAAAGGCCTGCTCTTGATCGATGCATTGGGTCGATTTTAATATCAATAACCCCTGTATGGGCTGCGCATGGCGGTACCGTTTTAACCGCCGCATGATCAGGTCCCATAACACACTGTTCAACGCACTTGGGTGAAGACAACATAACAGTGACTCACTGTTGGATGCCCAGGTTGCCACAGTATGACCCTCTTCATCTTTCAGGTCCAACCGGTTCAGAGCACGCTGCCCTACAGCCGCATCGGTGATCCACTGACCTTGGTCATTGTGACGCTCATCACAGAGGAGCAAGAAGAGGGGTTTACCCGTACCACTGGCAAGATCGGCATCGATCACCCCCAGTGCTTCACCGTAGAGTTTAAAATAGCTCTGTTTACGCTTCAGCATCGACTCATGCGCAAAACGAACAGCATTGACCAACATTGTGAAAAGTTGAGCAATGCGGTGCCGAAACAGCAGCGCCAACACACAGGCGATCAACACGATGCGAGCCCAAATGGATGCAAACGGCGCCCATGAATAGAGTGAAAGGCCTGGAGAAAACAGATAAAAGAGAGAGAGCAGCAGTATGATCAACAGCCACTTTAACATCATTTTAATCATCATGAAATTCGCTCTTTCGGTGCGCGATGGCGGGGGTTAACGAGGGTGTAATCACAATCTCTACCCGTCGAGTTTTAGCACGATTTTTCGCAGAGCTGTTGGGCACTAAAGGACGGGTATCACCCAACCCCTGAACATCAACAGCCAGTCTTGGGTGCCACCAGTGACGCATACTGCGTTCGATGCGCTCTGCACGCGCTTTGGAGAGGTGCCAATTGGATGGGTATTTAGGGGTAAAAATCGGTACATTATCCGTATGACCGGTGATCAAAACGCTGCCCTGCTCGACCTGAAGTTCACGTCCAATCGCATCAAGCAGTGCTTGATAACGCTGATCCAACTGATCGGTGCCTGACTTAAATAGGCTTCGCCCTTGTAACGTCACAGAGACATCGACATCATTCGCACTCATCAGGACACGTTTTTGTTTAATCGCCTCATCCAGCACCTGCTCAAGCCGCACCTTCAACCGTTTTACCCTGTCTGGGTCTGTGAATCGGGAGATCGGTTTGGGGATTTGGGCAATTTGATGACTCAACGACTCAAAATCACTCAACAGTCGATCTGTCTGTCGGTTGGCAGAAAACGTGGTCAGAAGATAGAGTCCTATCAAAGAGATCATTAAGGCTGTTATGGTCAGGGGCACCCTTCGCTTTTGCCAAATAGAGGCGAGGGTCGTCTCCTTGTCTGGGCGACGCGGTCCACCCACGCAGTGCTCTGCCTCACCTTGAAGCCGCGTTAATGCTAAGGCGTCACGCAGCCGCTGTCGATAGAGCGCCAGAGCCTCTTTTTTGACAGCGTCCTCTTCGCGTGCATAGCGCCCTTCAAAACCGTTGATCAATGCCAAATAGCAGAGCTTTAGCATCAACGCATTCGCGGCCGCTTGCTCTAAAGCTCGATCCACCATCTCAAAAAAGCGCACCCCCCCCTGGCTATCTTGAAACTCGCAGAGCGCTAAAGAGTTAAAGTGCCAATTCACAGTGATCGCCCAACGGCTCTGATTAATCGCCTCATCCACAACGACCGCCATAAGGTAGCGGCACTGCTCGGCTTGCTGGTGTGTTAACGACGCCGATACCGCCACCCGCTTCAGATGAGCCAACTGCGCAAGCAGGTGCTCACGCAGCAGCGCTTCAGACAGAGGGATCTGCTCGGCTGTTTTATGGCTTACAAGAAAATGGAACAGCTGCTGCCATGACTCCAGGGCCTCATCAAACGCCTGATCAAACAGGTGGGCAGAGGGCTCTACTCGATCACGGTTTTCAGAAAAGATTTTCTGAAGACTGTGCCCCAACTTTGAACGCCGCCGCCCTTCTCTATTTAGCCCACTCTTAAGCCCACGCTTTAACTCATTAGCTGGACGCGTCATCGATTCGCCACAACTCAAGGTTTAAATGGTTAATAAGACCCGTACCCACAAACAGGCTCAGACCATCGGCCACCGTGCATTCGCGCCAGGCATCACTGCTCTTCTCCAGTAGAAAGTAGCGCCGATGCTCTTGCAGCGGTATTTTTTGCGGTGCACTGCTGAGCTCATGTAAAACAATGCCAGGGATCGCATTATTAACGTAATACGCAAGCTTCTGGGTTGGGGCCACTTTTGCGACACCGATAAAATCATTGGCGACCGCCTCATCCACCGCGACGACCCATGTACCGCCTGAGAAGAGGTTCACATCACATTGAGCGGCGTAGACGCCAAAGTCCTCATTGACGACAAGAGGGATTTGCTGAGCCCCCGGCTCGAGCTGCAGCCAGGTTCGAAGATCATCGAGCAGTGGGCTAAAGCAGTGCAGGATACGGTCGTGATTGTAAGGTGGGTAAACGGGGGCTTCTTTTTGATGAAAAACCGACAGACTGCCCGCTAAATCGATCAGCTCGAGGTAGAGCTCTTCAGGATGGAGCCATTTGGAGGCGAGCCGTGCGCTGAGGGTCGACTCATAACGGCTGAATGTCTGCAGTTGCACCAGCGCATTTAAATAGTCTCGCGAAACCGATTCACTCAACATCCCCATATGCCCTGTCAGCTGTCGGCTAAAGAGCTCTCGGCCACGCTTGACCCGTCCAATCAGCTCTTCCAAGTAGCTGTAAAGTATTTTTTGCGTTAAGGCATTCACCGTAGGGGGAATAAACTCATGCTCTAGGGTCAAAGCACCCGATGCGCGCTGCTCTAAGATGCGCGCAACAGGCAGAGCGAAGTAATCCTCCTGTGCGGGCTCTCCGATACAGAGGCTTAAATTGAGTTCAGCCACCTGCATAGAGACGGATTGATGACTGTTCTGTTGCACACGATCCTTTACATCCACGGATCTCATACGATACGGCGTTGCGTGCTCATCCACTCTGGAGGCATCGACGGGGCTGGCGGGGCTTATATCAAAACCATTGCTAGGCTTAGGGACCGTTAAATAGAGGGTTTGCGGCCAGCTGTGCGACGCATCTGGTTGAACGGTTAGAGAGAGTGCGCCCTGAATATCCCCGCCGAGCTCAAATGGAAGCCCCTCAGCAAAGAGGCCGGCGGCATCACAGAGTACGATCTTGCCATTTAAGAGCGCGCCAGCATCAATGCTCAACCGAACAAAGCCGTAATGGTGGGGTCCCACCATGCTCAAGTGGTGTTGCAGCCGTTCAGCCCAGTAGCAGTCACTCTGTTGAAAGTGCTGCGCTTTAAGAAACATGCCTTCATACCATACCACCGGACTGTGCTTTTTCATCTTCTCTCACTCTCTTTTTCGATTGCTCATTCGCCTGATGCTTTTAATGGGTGAATATCTACTCACACTCGTTACTCACATTCGTCACTCACCTTCTTTTATATTTTCCATATTTTCCATATTTTTTTGTATTTGTTTCTGTTTCTGTTTCTGTTTCTGTTTCTGTTTCTGTTTCTGTTTCTGTTTCTAATAGCGTATTCATCTCCATTGAGAGACTGGCCCCCTCTAGAGCAATATGTATGGGTTCATCATATGGGTGCTTTTTTCGAGGCCACAATCGACGCTTTTGACCCTCATCATACCCCTCTGCCCCTGGCGGGATAAAGATCGCACGCCAACGCCCCAAGGCCTGCTGCTGAAAGCCTGCTGCGACACCCATATACTTGACGCCCTCGCTGAGCTGACGCGGTTCAATGCGATGAGTGCCTGGTTCGATCACATAGGTATCGACACTGACCAGATCATTACCCAATACGGCATGGGCGTCCGTTTCTAACTCATAAAAATAGGCATCAAGAAAAGCGGTCTGTTCACGAAGTTCAAAAAGATAGAGATAGACGATAGAAGACTCACCGTCTCTATCAGGATTCAAACGCTTATCCGCTTCAATCTCTAGGGTGTAGAGCGCCGAGTTGGGCTCAGAACGGGAAGCGCACCCATATAAGAGCATGAGCGACATGGCGATGGAGAGGATCATAACCCCATCCGTGAAGATCGTTTTTTTTAGCCTTCGGCCTGTTTTTTTCATGCCACTCACTCAGTCGTCCCCTCAACCCTCTGTTTCATAGCGTCTGATACCCCTTCCAATATCTCTTCTGATACCTCTTCTGGGCACTCTTCCAGGAACGCGCCGCCCTCCCCTTTCGCCATATCGTCCATGCTGCCTGCATAACCGTCTAACATATCATCGGCAAACACTTCGATCAGATCCCTATCGAGATCATCACCCGCAAGCGGCTTGCCCTCTTCACCGACCAAGCTTTGCAGCGCATCATATTTCGTTTTATAGATATCCCACAGACGTACCTCTTTAACAACAGGGATATTTTTCATCACGCCTTGGGCGCTGGCTAACGTTGATTCAATATGTTCGGGTGAGAGCTTCGCCAATACACGCTGCAAAGTTGTCTGAAAACCACCCAACAGTCCTATTTCGTGCATCTTAAGATCAGAAAAAGCCTCTTTAAATGCCAAGTCCAACCCTTTAAAAGAGGGCTGGCCATCCAATCCCATTTTCTGATCCTGAGTCAGTAAGTGCTCTAACACCGCATCGGTTTTTAGGCCCATTTTAAGCGGATTGGTGTTGAACTGCGTCATATTGGCATTGATCGCAAATTTCAAAAAACTGCGCGCCGCTAACAGTTCACTGCTGCCCTCAACAATCACCCGTAAGGTTTTACCCAACGACTTCATACTCGCCTGATCAAACTGAAACCCTTTGGGCGGCTGAATACCCAACCCTTCAAAGAACGCAGCGTTTAACGCCTCACATCCCCCTGTTTCAGAGGAGGGAACGACCGCTTCAGGCGTGGGCGCGACCAGGGGGCGAGGTGCATCAC
>JAYPBG010000186.1:0-7212 GCA_038124075.1 Gammaproteobacteria bacterium | reverse complement strand
AGTGTTTCTATCTTAATTTTTAAAATCGGTGTCTAGACAATGGGGTCCACTTTAGGGTATACCCCCTCCATATTCACGGCCATATTCTCACAAGCTGCCTTTAAAGCGTACACTTGATGAATAGGAATAGGCGATAGCGTAGGGGGCTCTTCTCCGATTTGTTGAGGTTGTCACATTGCCATATAGAACATAGATTGCTCATCTGAAATTGAGGACTGCCGTATCTTTAGCTTGAAATAATCTGTATCCTTAATACCTCTGGCTCGCTTTCGAATCATTCCAATCGCTACATTTCCAGCTTCAATTCTGGCGCTCGTGAGCTTGTACTTGGCATAGTTGCAGATACCTTCTTGGTGCCTTCTTAACGACTTGGCGAACTTTTTTAGGTACAACATATTCGTCGCTTCTGCCATAAGACACCACTGCTCTAGTCGCGCCTGCATATCCTCTTTTGACTTTGCATCCCACAAGGTTTGAAGCTGCTCTTTGAGCATGTACAGGATATTGAGATTGCTATTAGCACTCAGTAATTTATGAAGCTTTTCTGACTGAGTATCATCAAGCTTATCGGCATTTTTTAAGAGTAAATAGTGACAGCCTTTCATAAGCTTTTTTCCAGGCTTATTCGCTTTGCGATACTCGATTCGACGCTGATTTCCAATCGCTTTGCTGTAGTTTTGCATCACATGAAACCGATCAAAAACAATGTCCGCATTTGGTAGGCATTCACGCACTGATTTTTGGTAGGCTGGTCCCATATCCATCGCTACCGCCTCTATTTTTTCAGACGTTTCTTTCGGTATACGCTTTAAAAAGTCAGAGAACACCTCAGACGTTCGGCCCTTCTCTACACCGATCAAGTGACCTGAACTCATATCGTAAATCACGGTCATGTAGTCATGCCCTTTGGCTCTTGCCACTTCGTCAACGCCAAGATATTTTAGATCTTTTAACTCGCCGGGATCTAATGCCGGTAATGATTTTTCCAGATAATTTTTATCAATTTTTTTAACAGTTTCCCACCTTAGATTTAAGTGTTCGGCGACCACACTAATACTCATGTGACGACATAAGCCGCTCACCAGATGGCAAAAGCGTGCTGTATATCGGCTCCCTTTTTCAATGAACTCGGCAAGCTCTAATATACGTTGCCCCTTGCGATTAATTACCTGAGCCAGCTCTATCTCTAAGTAACAATCAAATCCACACATAGGTAGGTCTCGAACCGTCCTACGCCGATAGGTATTCACGGTTGTAGGTATGCCGCTATCGGGGTCACGCACTTGGAATCGGCGGTCCCTGCGACAGGTGAGAGTGATTCGCTTCTGACTTAAATCATGCTGAACATGATTGACACATTGCCCTGGAAGGCTCAATATTTGGCTGGAGATGCTGAGGCTCAACTGCTTGCTTCCTGTAAAGTTGTGAGAAGCTTTATATTTCAACAGGTTAGAGGGGTCTTTGCATCTTTTTTACCTCACAGAAGCGGAGAAGAGCCAAAGTAGGTATTATGTATTTTTCATCTATTCTCCCCAGCCTCCCCGTTTCGCACTTTAACGAACAGGTGACGCCTTCGGTGTCTCATCACACTTCAGTCAATGACGTCGGGTCAAACGGGCAGGCGGGCAGGCCGTATACTGTAGTGCCGTCGCAACTTAAATATTCGCAAGCGTCTGGTGGAGAGAAAACGCTTCTGCCAGAGACCCTCTATATTTCTGGTTCTGGGTTTGATGGACGAGATGGTATCGCGACACTGTCGTTTGGTGATCGCCGCAATTTAGAGATACCGGCTAAATATATATCGCCAAACTTAGTGGCATGCACGCTTGAGTATCCGGTTACGCTCCCAGAGTCGATTGGTGGTGCGACGTTGAAAGTGGAAGGCTGTTGTTCTGGCTCGATCGAGATCGCACTGCCCTGTGAGGCTAGAAGTGAAGGCGCTCTTCGACCTATAGAGGGTGATGACCATGCAATGTTCCTGATAAACCCAAAGGGAAATGTTATTAATGGTGTATTAACCTTCGCTAAGCCATTTCCCCGCTCAGAAGCAGAGGCGATGCTGCAGCGCATTTTGGATGACAGTAAATTAGAAAGCTTTAGTGCGACGCCGATTGTGAGCGCAGGTGGGCAAGCGCATTGGGCGTTGCAGACGGAAGATTCAAAAGTTGATGTTAATGATCACCTGCACCAGGTGGCGCTGGATCCTGATCGTGATGGAAAAGAGCAGCTGACACAGCTGTTGAGTAAGTTGACATCAACCCCTCTTTCGCCTTCACGCCCAATGTGGGGGATGTGGCTGGTGGATGATTATAGAGACAGAGACGGTGATAATGAGTTAAAGAGTGTCATGATTTTTCGGTCTCATCATATCATTTCAGATGGTATTGGGTTGGTGCTTTCACTGTTTCGATCTGCTGGTATTGATATCGATAAGGTCGATTTTCCAGGTAAGCGGTTGCGCAGTAAAAAAGAGACCCTTGATCATGTTGAACCCGTGCGAAGCATTTCCGCTCTCCCTTATCGCTTAATCAATGCGCTCTTTCAACCGTTGAGAAACACGGCCACTTTTCTCGATTATGCATCGGTTGGCCTTGGTGCGTTATATCGAATGTTGGTGCTTCCACCTGAGCCAAAGTGGTCCCCTTTCAACGTGGATGCGCCAATTGAAGAGGCGAATGTGGGCTGGTCTTCAAAACCGCTTCAGGTCGATCAGATAAAATCAGTTGCAAAGAAACATGAGATCACGCTTAATGATGTGGTGCTTAGCTTAGTCAGTGGGGCTTTGCATAAAGCTGCTCAACAAGATAAAGATTTTTCAGAGGCGTTGGCCAGTATGAATGTGCCGAAAGAGCAGATACATACACTCCTCTCTGTCAGCATTCGAGATATGAAGGATCTCAGCTCGAAAGGGAATATTATCAGTAATAGAGTAGGCTCGGTGACCGTGCCTATGTACATTCAGAAACAGAGTGCGGTTGAACGAGCGAAAAGTATCAATAACTTTACGCAAAAGTTCTTTTATGGTGCAGGGCCCGCCATTATGAAAGGGTTTGCTTGGTTAGGGGCTAAGGTACCCCAGGTGTTGGAAGAAGGCGGAACCTTAACGGGAAGGGAGGGTGTGATGCTCTCAAAGTTGGGGTATTCGGTGACGGCCATTCTAAGTAATGTGCCTGGACCTACCGGCCCTATCGGTTTTGGAAAGGAAGGGGAGCACCTGTTAAGTGATATGCGTTTTTTGTTATCACCCAATATATTATCAAGAGTGCCCATTATTGTGACCGCCTTCTCTTATCAAGGGCTTATGTCACTCTCCATCACCGTTGCCAAGGCGCTTCAGCTTGATCCTGATCAGCTGCTGACTTACGTCGACGAAACATTTGATGAGCTTGTGCAGGCTAAAGTGGAGGTGGCGTAAGCTCGTTTAGATCTTTTTTTATGCATCCCGTTCGGGTTGTTTTCTATATTCACAACCAAATGATCTCTACATTTGGTTGTGAATCCTTTGTGCCTTAGCTAAAATTCGACCTTTGCGCGCTCAGTTCTGCCTTTGATCTATTCTGTCCTTGATGTATGTTGCTGTTCCGGTGGGTATTTCAGCCAGTATGAGCGCTAACAGGCAGTAGTCTGTATGGCTTCTGATCAGTTTCATATTGAGTTGTTAGAGAGAGAGTTGTATGGAAATCAATCAAACGGTTAGGTTGCTGGAGGATCTGCTCGAGCGTGTGGTCTCCCTTCGGGGGTATCTTTGACTATGATCTAAAGCGTGAGCGATTGGATGAGGTCGAAAGAGAGCTTGAGGATCCAGATGTTTGGAATGATCCTCAGCGTGCTCAGGGATTAGGAAAAGAGCGTGTTGATTTAGAGGCGGTTGTGCATAAGCTTAATGCGTTGCAAGGCGGCTTAAAGGATGCAGGTGAGCTGCTTGAGCTGGTTGTTGAAGAGGGTGATCCGCAGGCGTTGGAAGAGATTGAAGCCGAAGCGTTACAGTTTGAACAAGATGTTGAGCAGATGGAGTTTCGTCGGATGTTCTCTGGTGATATGGATGCTCATGATGCTTACCTTGATATTCAAGCGGGGTCGGGTGGAACCGAGGCGCAGGATTGGGCTGAGATGCTGTTGCGCATGTATCTGCGTTGGGGTGAGCGTCAGGGGTTTAAAACCGAGTTGATCGAGGCTTCCCCAGGTGATGTTGCAGGCATTAAAAGTGCGACCATCCGTTATGCCGGCGATTATGCGTATGGTTGGTTAAGAACGGAGACGGGGGTGCATCGTTTGGTTAGAAAGTCACCGTTTGACTCTGGTAATCGGCGCCACACGTCGTTTGCATCGGTGTTTGTGTCGCCAGAAGTGGATGATGATATCGATATTGATATCAATCCTGCCGATATTCGGACCGACACCTATCGTGCCAGTGGCGCGGGTGGGCAGCATGTTAACCGCACCGACTCTGCAGTTCGATTAACCCATTTACCGACTGGTATTGTTGTTCAGTGCCAAAATGACCGATCTCAACATAAAAATAGAGCGCAGGCGATGAACCAGCTTCGTGCAAAGCTTTATGAGTTTGAGATGCAGAAGCAGAATTCGCAGAAGCAGGCTTTAGAAGATTCAAAAGCCGATATAGGCTGGGGCAGTCAGATTCGATCGTATGTTCTGGATCAGTCTCGGATAAAGGATTTACGCACCCATGTTGAGAGCAGTAACCCAAGTACGGTGCTTGATGGGGATATTAATCGATTCATTGAAGCCAGTTTAAAAGCGGGTCTGTGATTTCATGGCTGTTGCTTTTGAGGCGTGAGTGCTGTGCGTAATGATAGAGTTTGCGTGTAGAGTTTATGTATAGAATTTATGTATAAAGTTTATCTATAAGAGTTTAATTAGGCATTAAAAACGGAAAGTGAAATAATGAGTGGAATCAATAACGAAGGTATTGAAGCGAACGTGAATCCGGCCGAAGCAGAAGCCGCTGACCTTAAACAGCTGGAGCAGGATACCAATCGCTTGGTTGCGCTCCGACGTGCAAAACTGGCTGAGCTGCGTGAGCAGGGCGCCGCTTTTCCAAATGACTTTAGGCGCGAGCATTACGCGGGTAAGCTGCTGGAGCAGTTTGGCGATATGGAGAAAGAGGTGCTGCTGGAGGCCGGGCATCGAGTCTCGGTTGCTGGTAGAGTGATGTTGAATCGTGGTGCGTTTATTGTGATTCAGGATATGAGTGGCCGCATTCAGCTTTATGTAAACCGTAAGGCGTTATCTAAAGAGGCGTTAAAAGCCATTAAGAGCTGGGATCTGGGCGATATCGTCGGTGCTTCAGGTGTGTTGCATAAATCCAATAAAGGCGATCTCTATATCGATATGGAGGTGTCTCAGCTGTTGACAAAAGCGTTGCAACCCCTTCCAGAGAAGCATAAAGGTTTGACGGATACAGAGATGCGCTATCGGCAGCGCTATGTTGATCTTATTGTTAATGAGAAGACGCGTAAGACCTTTCAGTTGCGTACCCAGATCGTTAATGAGATTAGACAATATTTAATTGCTGCCGATTATACCGAAGTCGAGACACCGATGATGCAGCCCATTCCAGGCGGTGCCACGGCACGCCCATTCGTTACGCATCATAATGCACTGGATATGGGGCTCTATCTGCGCATTGCACCTGAACTCTATCTGAAGCGGTTGGTGGTGGGTGGTTTTGAGCGTGTCTTTGAGATCAACCGTAACTTCCGAAATGAGGGGCTCTCAACACGTCATAACCCAGAGTTTACCATGTTGGAGTTCTATCAAGCGTATGCGGATTATAAAGATCTTATGGATCTCACGGAGAGCATGCTGAGAACAGTAACGCACAATGTGTTGGGGCAGAGTCAAGTGACTTACCAAGGTGAACAGTTTGATTTTGGTAAGCCGTTTGTGCGCCTATCAGTATTTGACTCAATTTTGGAATACAACTCAGATATAACGCCAGAGCAGATCAGTGATTTAGCCTCTGCCACAACGGTTGCGGAGCAGTTAGGTATCCCTATTAAGCCCTCTTATGGGTTGGGTAAAGTGCAGATAGAGATTTTTGAAAAGACGGTAGAGCACCGGCTCATGCAGCCGACGTTTATTACAGAGTACCCTACGGAAGTATCGCCACTGGCACGGCGCAGTGATGCGGACCCATTTGTAACGGATCGTTTTGAATTTTTTGTGGGGGGGCGTGAGATAGCAAATGGCTTTTCGGAGCTGAATGATTCCGAGGATCAGGCGGAGCGGTTCCGTCAGCAAGTTGAAGAGAAGGAGGCGGGTGATGATGAGGCGATGCATTTTGATGCGGACTACATCACAGCGCTGGAGTATGGTCTACCGCCTACGGCGGGGGAGGGGATTGGAATTGACCGGCTGGTGATGCTCTTGACCGACTCTGCTTCAATTCGTGATGTTATTCTCTTTCCTCATATGAAGCCCTCTGCTAAGTAGACGATGGGGCGCCTTCATGGCGCTCTAATCCCTCCTGTTCTCAGTACTAAAAACGCCTTGTCCTGAGCCTTTTATGGCCGTTGGGCAGGGCGTTTTTTTTGTGCGTGCCTATCGTTGTTCACGATTGGCCAATAAAGAAGGTCATGACTAGAATTATAAGAAGGTAATATGAATAATAATGTGTATACGTGTCGTTGATTGTATTTTGAGATTGAATTTTGAGATTGTATTTTGAAACTATATTTTGAAATTTTATTGTTACTGTAGAGTCAATGGCCTTCCTTCTAATGGATGTTAAACATGCATAATGAATACTGTGGTCCAAATAATGATTTAGGCTGTGAGCAAACCAGTGGTAAGATACGCGTGCTGCTGATAGAGGGTGTTGAGAGTCAAGCTCAGTGGTTGCAAGAGCAGCTGGGCGATAAGAGTGACCGTTTTGAGTGTGCGTGGGAAAAGAGCTATCAGGTAGCATTAAACGCCTGCTTGACTGGACACTATCATGTTGGATTAGTGGGGGCTCAGTTGAGCGATGACTCGGATGGTCATGCAGAAGGCACTGAGTTTATTCAAGAGTTACGGCGTAAAGAGTGTGATATGCCTCTTGTCTATTGCGCCACCAGCGATCAGCTGAGAAATTGGACGCACTCTGTCTCAGAACCTGCCTCTTTGGATGTGTTGACATCGGAGCAGATCCGTTCAGAGAGCTTTGATCAATATCTTTTTGGTCGCCTAAAGAGAGGTCGGTTGGAGCAG
>JAYPBG010000185.1:0-7234 GCA_038124075.1 Gammaproteobacteria bacterium | reverse complement strand
GGCCATTTCTACCTCCAGGTTAACATTTCTCTATTTTACCCTGGTGTCTCATTTTGGGGTCCACTATAAACAACAGGAGGCCATCGAAGCAGGTTCAGAGGCACATTCAGAGGCACACATACCAAACCCTCAGCAAGGGCAGACTCAAAGAGAAACCTCCGAAGAGGCGAATCAAGCGCTTCAGCCCCCTACTACAGCGCAATCAACACAGCGATCAACACAGCAATCAACACAGCAATCAACACAGCGTAAGTCGCTGCCTATAAGAATCATCCACTTTTTCAAACGTATCTTCAAATGGCTTCTATCTCCCTGGAACGTAAACTGGAAAGATATAGATAACCATTAAGTGTACATAAACAATTGACATTTATGGACAGCTACATATAAACTCCCGCGCTTATTACCCTAACATTAAAAGCATTTTAAATGGCGAGAATGGTGAAAGTGGCGAGAATGGATAACGCTGAAGATATCTAGGTTGCAGACAGAACGGAAATAATTAAAATCTGCAATAGGAAACCCTATGTTTAGTTTTAGTTTATTTAGAGAATCAGATGCTGAACGGCTTAATAAGCTTACCCAAAATAACAGCGAACAGCTTGCAGAAATTATTGATACCACGCCTGGGTCTCTGAGGGCTAAGAGCCGTCGAAATCAAAACATCATTAAAAATGATATTGCGCTCATACTGACAAACCCAAAAGAGTTTCAACGCTCTCATCTAGTCCACTCCGCCCGCCTATACCCTGACCCACTGCTTAATGCTGATATCAGAGTCCCAACCAATGTCGTGCGATCGGTCATACGAAAGACAAAAGAAGGTATTGGCGATGCATTGACAGAACACGCAGAACCGCATGATATGCGCGTTCTGTTAGCCTGCCTACAGAATCTGCAAAAACAACCTCAAACACTTACGGAACAAGACCTCCGGATTGTTAATCAGAACTTTTTCAGACACACCACGGTCATTAACACCATTCATGACCTCAAACCTCTACTGGATGCAGCAGAAAATTTAAAACCTGGCACATGGAAGGACGCAGCAAATGCGATGATTGAAAAAAACAAGCAAAAGGAAGCAAATTGGTGCCTTATCAATGCACTACAAAATGGAAGCGCAGAGCCTAATAAACAGAGATTATTCAGTTACACCTGCAGGAAACTGATTGACGAATCAGAAACAGAGACGCTTAGAAAGCTGGTAGACACCAAAGACTTTGGTGATTTTAGAAAAGAAATTAAAGGTTTAAGCCAATCAAACGCAGTTGCCGATGCCAGGATCTATGAAACCATATTAACAAACCGGTTCAAAGCTGGAACCAAGTTGGCAGCAAACGAGCGCGCATGGCTTATCAAATATTACGCGCAGACCACACCAACAAGCATCAAGAGAGAACTGATTGATGAAGCAGCCCTAAATATTCTTATTGAAGAAGAGAGTCTTACCGCCGCGCTCTTATCTAATTTTGAAACGGCGTTACCGCTAGGCTCTTATTTAAGATTAATACTGAAGGCATATGGTAGAGCAATCAACCAAAAACTTGATTTTGCCATCCGATTACCCTATCTCACTCTATTAGAAAAAGCAGTTACACCTTATAGATTTAAAACAAATGACTTACTGCGAGACCTAATAACCTGTGTAAATACAGAGCCTCAAAGGAGAACGATAGGCTGCGATAGCCTTAGATCAGGCAAGCATCAATTTTTACTAAAACTTTACCCCTATATGCCTCTTTATAGATCAACATTGTTGAATCTTGCCAGAGAGATCATAAAGAGCAAACACCCTTTCGATAGCGAATCACTTTGTGAGGTAGTCACCGCCTGCCATGTTTATAAAAAAATCGATGGGAGCGGCGACGACCCTGACACCGATCGAAAGCTTGTTAATATGGCAAAGCGCCACTTAATCAGTACCGATAGAATCATAGAGTCTTTTTCGCTAGGATGTGACACCACAGATTTGAAAAACTATTTTAACAACCAACCGGTAAGCAATAAGATTATAACGGGTATAGCCATTGAATTACTGAGAAACATGGGACGTGGATCACAAAGCAGAGGGGACCTAGCAAATGCCACCCCGTTTATCATGCAGCGGGCCATCCACCGTCTGCTCAGCCACTATCGCCTAAGCGACAACAGCGACATACCTGAAATATTATCAAACGTTACTTCTGAACTCTGCTGCATTACCGGCTTTAAAAAATCGTTGGTTCAAATGTTTTATTTAGCTTGGGACCCCATGAAGCCTATTCCCAGGGTTATTGCCTATATACTTAATCGTCAAAAATGGTTAAGTATTTCTGATAGAATGTGGCAGAAAATAGATTATATTCCTCATATAGCTAGAAAAGATGAAGTAAATATATCGACGTTTGACCTAATGAGCCTGGTGGGAAATTTAAATATACAGAACGTCGTTAGACGTAACGAATTTGCAAGCGCCTTAGTGGAAGCGAAGCTGTTCGGACATGGCGGACGCCACGTAATCGGAACCGTTAAAACGGATATGACGATCGAATGTAAAATATGCACGAATGATATCAAACAAGGCGAAAAGGTATATAAACTTGATAAAAAATGCGAAGGAACTATGTGCGAAGATTGCATGGGTCATTCCTTCAACTATTTGTATCAAAATAATAAATGCCAATGGGACTGTCACTGCCACGTAAACAGCAATACTGCTATCGCCTTCGGTGTCAACACTGAAACCGTTCTTAACATCAGGCACGCCACACTATCCAGTTACTTTAATAAATTGGAAAATTGGACAGCGTGCAACGATCAAGAGTGCATCGGTGGTGCAAAAACCACAGACCATAAAGCGGGAGCAGAGACAGAATGCGTATTATGCCATAAAACCAATAAAACTCAGCCAGAAGCCAAAGCAAAAGCGGAAATCGATACCGTTCGAATGCTCCTCGATTATATTGGAGAGAAACCCACGAGAGAATTTGAAAATGGCGAAGGTATGATTCGCGAATGCTTTGGTTGCGGTTTACCCGTTCAAAAAGATGGAGCTTGCTCCACAGTAACGCATAAACAGGGCTGCGAAAGTACGTTTGATTTTATTACAGGCACCAACAAAACGCACACCTTCTACAACATCCGAAATACACTTTATAGAGTACCCGCACAAGAGTACATACCTGGGCGCACGAGCACACTATGGAAAGCGGGTTTTTATAGTACAAAAAAAGGTTGCATACCATTAACACGTAATCGAACATTGATGAAAAACCTGATCAGCAACAAGGAATCTTGGTTCAGTGAGTACAAAAGAAAGAAGCTAAGCGACATCAAAAAACACAAGTCAAGAGCCCACCAAGAGGCATCAAATAAAAAGTTTGCACCATTAGGCAACAGGGTAATGTACCCTAGAATAACCAAGGTAATGGACAAGCACAACCTAGTGACGGGCGATCTTGTCTCTTATCAAGAGCATGATGTTTGGAAAATCGGGACATTACATATCAACTCTGAAAGGAAACAAGACCTTACTGTAGTAGGAGAGGATGGCAAGAAACGAACGTACCCCTCGAATACTACGAAGATACAGCCACTGGGGTCCACGCCCATAATGTCACACAGTTTCCTGCCAGGAGAGCCCATTGAATTTAATGTCAGCAATTTACCGGAAGAGATAAAAAAGAAGCATTTCCCTAATAACGCTATAGGTTGGCGCCTTGGCCAAGTGGAAAAGTCAGATAAAGAAAGCATATGGGTGAAATTAACAGAAGATAGTCGAGCCGTGCTATTACCTCACGACAGCCATGCATTGGCCCCTGCAGGCACTCACGACCACTCAATATCGTACATATCTCAAATAACGGGTTATATAGGTCAATTAACAACCTATATAACCAAGTAGAGCGCGCACACCCTAATGAGTAGCGAAGAAATTTATATGGGAGTATATATAGAAAGAACAGATTGACAAAACGAGACAGCTCCTTATAATCTCTCCCGCTTATTTCCGATCATAAAAAACGTTTATTGATAGGCAATAAAAGCAGGAAATGGAGAGCATAGAGAGAAAGGAGTAAAGTATAACGAGCTTTAGGAAAACGTATGTTTAGTTTTGGCTTTTTTAGAGAAACCGATGCGCAACGACTTAATAAACTTGAAAATAAAAACAGCCAGCCATTCAAAGACATTATTCAAACCAACCATAGATCCCTAAAACGAAAGAGCAGTGAACATCAAAACATCATTAAAAAGGATATTGCGCTTATATTAGCAAATCCAAAAAAATTTCAAAACTCTGCCCTCGTCCACTCTGCCCGCCTATACCCTGACCCGTTGGTTGCTGATGCCCGAATCCCAAGCGATGTCGTACGACTGATCATAAAAGAAACAGAAAAAAGTATAGAGAATTCAATAACATTAGAAGAAGCAAGCCCTCATGATATGCACGTCATGTTAGCCTGCCTACAGAATCTACGAAAAGAACCCAAAACGCTTACGATGCAAGACGTAAAGTTTATGGATCAGCGCTTTTTCGAACACCCCGCTGTCATTAACGACATTCATCGCCTCGAACCTCTACTGGATGCAGCAGAAAAAGTAAAACCTGGTACATGGACGGACGCAGCAGGTGGGATGTTTAAAAAAAAGAAGCAAAAGGAAGGATATTGGTGTCTGAGCAATGCATTAATAAAGGGAACCGCAACAGAGCCTCGTCAACAGAAACTATTTCGTTATACTTGCGAAAAACTGATTAAAGAATCGGAAATAGAGGCCCTTAAAACACTCCTGAAAACCAAGGATTTTAGCAACGAAATTCGAAATTTAAGCAAGAACGTTCTAGACTTGAGCCAATCAAGTGCATCTGATACTAAGACCTATGCAACCATATTAACAACCCGTCATGAAATGGGAACCAAGTTGGTAGCAGAGGAGCGCGCATGGCTTATTAAATATTACGCGAAGACTGCTCAAAAAACGGTCAGAAATAAGCTGATTGGAAAGTTCATTGATGAACCGGCTCTAAATATTATTCTTGAAGCAGAGGGTCTTACAGCAGAGTTCTTATCCGAGCACAAAAAGGCGCTGCCACGACACTCTTATTTAAGATTAATACTAAAGGCTTATGGTAGAGCCATTGAGCACAAAGTTAACATTGAGGCCCGATTACCCTATCTCTCTTTGTTAGAAAAAGCGGTTGGCTCTGAAGATGCCCCTGAAGTGCTAGATGCGCATAATACATCACTGCGAAACATTATAAATTCTTTAAATAAACACTCACAAGAAATAATAATGTGTTGTGACGCCCTTAGGTCGGGCAAACATAATTTTTTGCTAAAACTTTACCCCGATATGTCACTTTATAGATCAACATTATTAAATGCTGCCAGAAAAGTTATAAAGAGTGGTGGTAATTATCATACAGAATCCGTTTGCGAGGTAGTCTTAGCCTGCCATAAACACAAAAACATCGACAGCAGCGACGATGAACCCCTTATCGATAAAAAGCTTGTTGAGATAGCTTGGCGTAACTCAATTAATACGGGGCAAATCGATAAACTTAAACTCTTATTAATGAGTATAGACTTGAAGAAATATTATAATTCACAAACAGTGAGCCATAAGGTCTTAACGAATATGGTCTTATTAATATTGAGCGTCGCGAAAGATGACTCGAAAACGAACAATGTCCAGTTTATAAGGCAGCGCGCCATCCATCGTCTACTCAGACTCTATCGCCTTAGCGGTAACAGCATCGATAACAGAAAGATAACCGAAGCGTTAGCAAAGGTTACTTCTCAGCTCTGCTTTCTTACCGACTATACACAACCGTTCATTAAAATGCTTTATTCAGCTTGGGATCCCATGAAGAGCCTTCCCAACGTTCTACATCATATAGACAGTCCTAAAAACAGCAGATCGATTCATAATGTAATGAGAATGGTGGGAGATTTAAACATAAAGAATGCCGTCAGACGAAACGAATTTGCAAGCGCGTTAGTGGAAAAACAGCTGTTCGGACATGGCGGACGCCACGTAATCGAAACCGTTGAAGCGGGCAAGACGATTCAATGCAACATATGCTGGGACGACATCCAACAAGGCCAAAAGGTATATAAACTTGATAAAGAATGCAAAGGGATCATGTGCGGAACATGTATTGAAGATACCATAAATAATTTATTTGAAAAGAATAAATGCCAATGGGACTGCCACTGCCACGTGAACAGCGATACCGCTATCGCCCTCGGTGCAAACATAAAAACCGTACTTGACATCAGGGCAACCACAATATTTAGACACTTAAACAAATTAGATGATATGTTTAAATGCGAAAGCACAGGGTGCATCGGCGCTTATCAAGAAACAGCAAAAGAGTGCGTATTATGCCATGAGAACCAGACATATAAAACGGAAATCGATACCGTTCGAAACCTCCTAGATTATATTGGAGAAATGCCCTCTAACAAACATTATAATGGTGATAACATGATACGTGAATGCTTTGGTTGTGGTCACCCATTTCAAAAAGGTAGAGCTTGTGCAACGGTTACACATGAAGATTGCAATACATCATTTGATTTTATTGGAGGCCTCATGCAAAATGAAACAGGACTTCCAAACCACAGATACTATGATAACGCCTCGATACCAGCACAACAGTACATTCCCAACCGTACCGTGAGCGTTTTATGGAAGACGGGGTTTTATAGTGTAAATAAAGGTTGCAAACCAAAAACGCGAAATCCAGAATTAATGAAAAGACTGATCGACAACAAGGAAACTTGGTTCAATAATTACAAAAAAAATACGCTAAATAAGATTGAAGAAAAGAAAAAATCCAAATCATCCAATGCGAAATCAGATAAAAAATTTGCACCATTAAGTAACATAGTCAATTACAGCGAAAACACTAACGAGCTTGACATGAATAACTTATTGACGGGCGACCTTATCTCTTATCAAGAGGGCAGCATTTGGAAAATCGGGACGTTACATATACATCCAGAAAGCCGTGAACACGTTTCAGTAGTGGGAGAAGATGGAAAGAAGAGACCGTACAAATGGGATACTCCGACGCTACAGCCACTGGGCTCCACACCCATAATGCAACAAAACTTCCTACCAGGAGAGCCCATTGAATATTGCGCTAATAATTTACCGGAAGCGATCAAAAATGAATATTTCAGTGGTAACGCTGAAGGATGGCACCTTGGCCAAGTGGAAAAATCAGATAAGGACAGTGTATGGG
>JAYPBG010000184.1:0-7253 GCA_038124075.1 Gammaproteobacteria bacterium | reverse complement strand
GTGTTTCTATCTTAATTTTTAAAATCGGTGTCTAGACAATGGGGTCCACTTTATCTGTTTGATATAAGGGTTTTCAAGCGCCGTTGGCTTACCACCAGGCTGGTCTATGATCGGGCGCCTATTCATCATGGCTAAGGCCGAGAGAAAAGCAGGTACCAACGGTTTCAAAACAGACTCCTCTTTTAACTTTTTCCTCTTTCAACTTTTTCCCGGCCAATAGGGTAACATCATTGTGACGTCAATAGTAATTTTTTCTTTCGCAAGAAAGGCGGCACCCTCCTGCCCCACGCCTCCCCCAATACGTTTCAAGATTATATGAGGGCAATGATGAACACCAAGCGCTCTCAATGCTTTTCGTAGCACGATCGATAATGAAAGATTCACTTGAATACCTTGCGCATAGATCGATCCCCTGAGCTTATACTTGTTAGGAATAGGTGCGAGGAATGGGTGCGTGCAACCGATTTCTTCTCATATTCTTAACAAACATAGAAGACAGCGGCTCATTTAAGCCGCCGCGCGACTCCCTTAAGCTGCATCAAAACGCTCCATAAGCAGATTTGCAACCCTTGGCAGTTGATAACCGTTTAGAGTCTTAACTTTACAATTTGACCAAAATCCACCAGAAAACACATACTCATCCCCCTTCTTCTCAACATACGTTTTCTTACCCCACGGTAATAACGATGAATTGAAGTGGTTGATGCCCGACTGAACACTGCGAAGATCCATGCGATTTGGAATTTCAAAACGCTCAAACATGGTCAAGATATCGCTCTTATCCAGCCCTGGTAATATATAAACCATCGTATCGGCTAAATTCTTATTAACCATATCGCTTTGAACCTGTTTACTGCTGCTTTTAGCCATCAGCGCTTTAAGTTGGTTCATAGCATCAGTGTTACCCAATAAATCTTTTGCTTTGATATCGATTTTTCCTATATGACCTCCAAAGCGCCCCTGATACCGCTGAACGGCAATACATGGCTGCAAATAACTGTATTTCTGATTTTCATTTGCTTCAAACTCCCTTATAAAAGAGCTACCTTTTATAGAGTCACGCTTCTGTAATAGTTGATTTACAGCCCCTGTAGCCACCATAAATTGAAGCGCCAGGTCTTCCCATTGCACTGGTACTGAACCATCAGCACTAGAAGAATCAGGCTTGTACTTCCCATGATTTGTAGCAATATTAAATTTTTCAATACTGTTTATAAACAACTGAAGCGTTTGAATTTGATCACTCACTCGATCCAACTCAATAGCGATTAAATGCTTAGTGGTATTATCAGTCGCAGTCGAATCACAAGTTGAACCATACACTGCATGATCTGATTTTGTTAAAGTTGCGAGATTATTTTCTAGCTCCTGCTGAAAATGGTTAAGATAATTTATTTTATGCAAAACATAGTCTTTCATACCATACACAAGCTCACTGCGTAACAGATATTCATCCTTTCCATCCGAATCCTTACTACTGAACGTTGTATCCATATACTTAGCAATATTATCGGACATGGTTGCCTGGGAAAAATTAGGATTAAAGAAGCGTTCGTGCACTACACTGTACATGCTACGCATATGGCGACAAATCTCTCTAAAGCCCTGCAGTGAAAAGTGTTTAGCGAACGACTTATCCATACCACCTGCACGTGTATTTTGAATTCGATCACTGTACCTATGAGAATCATCAATAGACCGCCCATTCACTTTAAAGTTAAACGCCTCACCCACTTTGACGCCGTCACCCTTCATGTTACGCTCATGCTTACCAATGCGCTCCATCATCTCAGCCGTTTTTTCACCTAGAAGCGCAAGCATTTTGCTCTTACTCCAGTAAAGTTTTTTCAAATGCTGAGGCGAATCTATTTTAACGTCGTTTAGATCTTGAGAGTCCTCACTGCGACCGGAATAGAGCGAACCCCAATTCGCATCACGGTTAAAGAGGTGGTATGTGTCATAGGCTAAAGGTCCCGACAACCCGATAACCAATGCACCGGCAACCATAGACGCAACTGGCGCTGCAGCACCACCCGACAATATTGAAGCCGAGGCAACACCCAAGGCCATGGCCCCTGTATAGAAGGCACCCCTAGCCCATCGATTTCGATTTGTTCTTAAAAACTCCATGCGCTCTTGAATATGGTCCAGAAGAGCCTGGTGCTGCCCAACAATTACTGAAGAAAAAGACTCTTTTTTATTCAAATCTACAGCTTCAATCTGTTTTTTAATTTTGCCCAATCGAGACATCTCCCTATTAGCCTTTAAAGCATTTAAGCTATACGTAAGAGAGAGTACTCCAAGTGCAATAGGCGCTGCAACCATAGAGATCATTGCCGCGGATGCGACGCCAGCAACATAGGTGACGGAGCTCGTCAATAGACCGCCTGCTGTTGTAAAGTATCCAATAGACGTTAAAAGACTATATGCATTATCTTTATTCTTCTGTTCATTCATATAGTTGCTAGAATTAAGCGCCCTACTTTGCTTTAACATTATATTTGACGCAAGACAATGTTTATTAAGCTCATCTATTTTATCGATAAGTGATGCATCATCATTAGAAATATTAGAAGAAGAAGGAGACAAGGCTTGACGAAGCTGTTCAAGCGATTGTAATAACCCATCATCGTTTACACCAATTTTTTTAACATAGGCGCACATCCCATCAAGCTCTTTTATCACGCTATTCATTTGACGTTTAAGCTCATTCGGTAAAATATTTCCGGAACCATTACCAGCACCATATCGTGCGAACTCTACATTGAGCTTACCGCCTTTCAACAGTGACCTCAATGACTTCAATAAAACATCACCTTTTTGCTTATAGAGGTATCGAGCCCCTTTGCCGATTACGCCCGAATCATCTTTAGACAAATTCTCTAATTGTTTTATAAGATTCAGGATTGGATTATTAAGGCTTTTATTCACTTCCTTCTGTAGCTTAACGGCTTCATCATTATAGTGCTTAACCCGCTTATTCGCATCATCACTTACCTTATCTAAGCGCGCTGAAGTAATTTCACTGATCGCCTTGAGACGACGGCCCTCTTGGATTGAACTTCGCATCCCCTCAAAACCGATATACGCCAATACGCCACTGAAAGGCATGGTAAACCCCGTTAAAAGCACGCCTGCTGTAGAAGAGAGGGTACCAATACCGCTCAGAAACGCCGAAACACCACTGAGCCATGTACTATTACTCACAAGCCCTCTAAAACCTGGCGTTAGCAAACCGTGACTGCCTCGACTGTTCTCACGGCCTCTTGAAGGGAGGACTTTGACCTCAGGCACCGGCTTAAAGATTGCTTGATTAAAAAAGTTTTTATCATTTTTATTATTTTCAATTTGTTTTAAAGCCTTTTCAGCATCGCTGTGCGCCTCAATGCGCTCTTCGATTCTATCGAGAGATGCATCGATTGTGGCAAGGACATTTAAGGCTATTGTGGAGAACTCTGAAAGCGCTACTTTTTGGCTGCCTAAGCCATAAGGTGCTAAATTTTCAAGCGCTTTAGATATATCGTCTTCAGAAGGCTCTCGACTATTTTCGGCTGCAGCATTAGTCGAATTAGGTTTAGTCGAATTTTTCAGGCTTACCAATGTTTCAATAACTCGATGGCTGATGCCATCTGCAGAGGCAAAACCGTTTAACTTATTCAATACATCTTCTGAAACAAATTCACCGTTATTGCCTGACCAACATAGCTTCTTTAATTTTTCATTAACCGATTTTTTAGTTCGGATAAACTTTACTCTTTGACACGCCTCTTTCAGTTTCTGCTTAATCTCATTCGCTGAATTGCGCTCTTGGACATCCGACATCAACTCTTCAATAGCATTTTTAAGATCAGACACGTTACTTGATGCTTCAACAGCAGCATCATCATTTGCACTACTGCCCCCCCACCAGGTGCGATACTCATTTAACAAATAAGACAAATAGCTCATAGTAGAATTATCTTCTTGAGCCTGAGTACGGCTATCCTTTAACAAGCTGACCATCACCGCAGAAGCGTCAGCGTCATCCACACCAGTCACGCCTATGGCGCTGGCATACTCCTGAATTTCCTGAGGCTCAAGTGCCTCCAGTTGATCGATTAAATCGAAAATCTCTTTGACTGGAAACAGATCAATCTTAGCCTCAAACTCTGCTAGACCTGCTACGGCCTTAGATAACTGCATGGCTGCTTCATACAGTTTTTTTCCAGATTTTTTTAATGCACTGTTATCTAGTAAAATACTAAGCGTGCAGTCGGCTTTCAAGCCTTTATATTCCTGTTGTTTTTTTTCGTACCATGCTGCACCTTTACTCCATCCTGCCTGCTCGCAAAGCGCAGCATCAATAGAACCAACAAAAGCCTTCACCTTACGCTCATTCCCTATTAAAGAGTCTAATAAATAGGCTTTAACCTTTGGCTCTTCAAGCGCAGATAAAAATTCCTCCGAGCCCTCTGCTAAATTTGTTTGATCGTCAGCATTATCGACTACCGTTCCTATTAGATGGCCTCGATGCGCATCTTTGCCTGAGCAGTGCCCTTCACTGCACCCATGATCATGATGATGGCCCTTATAGGTATTTGGCGCCTTATCATGATAGTTCGGTTTACCTGAAGCATCCCACCCATTTTTATGTTCTTGATCAAACTCAGTATGCTCATGAAATGCATCATCATGGTTCTGAGTAAAGTTAGCGACACAAAAAGGTTTGTTAGAAATATCTTTCTGGTCTTGATTCTTCCACCCTTTCTTGTAAAGCTCCAGCCCCTCAATGACCAACGCCTCCTGACGAACGTCAACATCTACTGTATTATTATGAATGTCATATAAACCCGGTGAATTCGCAAAAACACTCCGACCGACAATTTTTTTAGAGGGTGTTTCATCACCACCTCGCATTTGCAAGTACTGAGTGTCTGTACCATCACGTTTAGTCGCAACCGAACTAACTTTAACCTCTGCATCGCTCTTATAGCCCCAGAGTCTTCTTAAATTACGCGCCATCTCATCCTCAGTACCATTGATAAAGAGGAAATTTTGACTGTGAACACAATCAATTGGGACTACAATACCCTTTTCAGTCTGCCCGTTACTGGGGTTCACGTTCTCTGCATCACGCTTAAGAATCAACTCAGGCTTTTTTCTAGTAAACTGTTCGTAAAGCTCCGTTCCCTCACGAACAAAGCCATAAGTGCGCGAATTAGGATCCAGCTGTAGGCCATCAACGCCATGAAAATCACCATTATGAGGGCACCATAAACTGGTAAGTGCCGATGAGTGATGAACAGCCGATAAAACCCCCCCTAGCAACCAAGCGGGCATCTGCATCGCACCGCAGGGCCCATACATATGCTTTGGTGTATACTCTGTTCCACCGTCCACCAACCATTTAAGTTCAATCAGAGTGGTCCACTCGCGTGCTTTATCATGTGGGTTTTGCCCATAGAGGCCACAGTTATAGGTATTCCCACCAAAACGTGACGCGCCAGCACCACCAATTTTTACAAACTCTTGCTTCAGTTCATCTTCAAACTCTTTCAATACAACCAGCTGAGCTCGCATATTAAGGTCTCGCTTAGCTTCAATTGCTACTTTTTTATCTTTTATAACAGATTTCTCTCCGCCTTTTTGATGATCAAAATATGTATAAAGATCTTCATCTCCAACTTTATCACGACTAAGAATACCATTTTCGTCCTTTTCCCAGGCGCTTTTACGCTTGTTATAATCGCATGCCAAACGAAATACCGTTTTAGCAACGTCAGCATCATAACCGAACACCTCTAAAAGTTCAGAGACCGTATTTAAATTTAAGTTTTTTAAGTCTGATTCGGACAGTGCATCTATTTTTTTCTCTAGTTTGTCATACTTTATATTTTCTTTATCTATATTCAGCAAGCTCGACATTGCACCTAAAAGCCGAGAGCGCGCATTACCAATGCTACTGTTATTATCGTTAGTCAGGACATCCTCTATATAATGCATAGCGCCACTCAACACCTCTGCATGAGAGATTAAACCTTCTTTAAACCATGCTACTTTCTCAATCAGTCTCCTATTTTCACGTATCTTTTTATCACCACCATGAAACAACGCTTCAAAGTGCTGATTAAAACCTTTAGTCGCTATACCTCCTGGAATATCTTTTACGAAAGTAAATTCCACCTTCTCACCAGATTTTCGACCTCCACTAGGACAGGTGCCATCTTTATTTAGATTTATATGCATGTTACCGCGACCAGCACCTTGAGCCGCCTTCACTGCCTCAACCGATTTATTGTTTGAATCAACATCTCCTTTATAAAATCGAGATGCCTTATCTCTTGATATAGACTCAGCAAAGCTGCGGGCCCAAGTGTTGAGTGTTTCCGTATAAGCAGGTGCAAAGAAGCGCCATTTTTCAACTATCTTCTTAGAGGCCCGATTCATCACCTCATGATATTTCACAGCTTGAGGCTCCTTAGCGCCTGCACGCCCTAATGAAACCGCAGCTGAGGGGTTTTTCATCAGATGATCTTGAATATCACTGTTCGTGACGCGTTCTGCATCAGACCCAAACGTATTTGCATTTGGATCAACGCTATGGGTAGGTTTGTTCAATATAATATTGGGCATAATACAAAACTCCTAAAATGCGATACGTCTAACATGAATCGTTCGCTAAACACTCAATCAAACGTTCAACTAAACATTAAAAAAAGTCCAACTAAACATCAACTTCCCTACCCATCAGATGTAAAGTAAGAGTAAGCGACATGATATTAAAAGCAAACTACATGCCATTATTATGATATCGTCTTAACGGTCAAATAGAACCAGCTTACCGCGCCAAAGCAGACGTTTTAGCAGGCTTAGATAGTACAACATACAAACAACCTGATCAGACAAAGGGAGTATTGCACCATAATAATGCATGCACAACACTATTTTGCACTAATAAAGCATCGGCTTCCGTTGAATTGGCAAGAAAATTGAAATTATTGGACATATATGGACGCTCTCATGGAGTCAAGTGATTTTTGGCAATAAGGTGCCATTCCCCTCGAAATCAGCTCACAGTTTTTTGTGAGCTGATTTCGAGAATGGATTTTAAGATTTTAAAAAGATTTTAAAAAAGATTTTAAGGACACCCATAAAAATATTGACTTACTCATCCCCTCCCTATATCATCCCCAACTTTATAGAAAAACACAGAGCAGCCATATGACCCGAGCCCGCAAAGAACTTGTCGCCGTTGAATCAACTCCTTTTTACCA
>JAYPBG010000183.1:0-7258 GCA_038124075.1 Gammaproteobacteria bacterium | reverse complement strand
TTTTTGCACTATACAACGGAGAAAGAGATCAACCAACTGATTGAAGCTTTAGATAGGGCGCTCTAACTGACCTCGTCCCCCTCATCCAGATAGGAAAACGATATAAAAGTTGTAAAAAGACCGGCCGTTGTCACAAAACCCACCGTCGGCACGATGAGCATGCAGAGCAACGAGGTGACCCAAAAATAATAGACGACACGCTTTTTGGCACGATAGCGTGTCGTATAGGCACGCTGATAGTGGTGGCAGGGGTCTGGCGTACGGTTTTTAGCCGACAATATGATAAGCAGATCAAATAGGCGGATGAGCAGCGAACAGAACGCAGATACCACCAAATTGACAGCACAAAACAGTTCAAAACACACTCGATTTAGAGGGTTGTGCGCTCCACGGTTCCCCATATACAGACTCCTGAATGGCTCAATATTTCAGCATTACAGAGTAAGTATTGGTCTTTATTTGTTCAACCGCCAGAAAAAAGTGTCTATTTTTTTACAGCTCTTTGAGTCGCTTCCCCTCTCATGTGCCATCAGCCCAGATCACACGCCGCCCATACATTAAGGCCCTACAAAACCCCAACCTCACGCGCTTTTGCAACCGCTTGAGTACGGTTCGCTACAGCTAATTTACCCAAAATATTACGCACATGCGTCTTTACCGTACCCACCCCAACAAAGAGCTGATCAGCGATCAGTTTATTGGCCAACCCTTGACTCATCAACGTCAACACATCCATCTCCCGGCGACTTAATGGCTCAATCAACTCAACCGAAGAAGAGGCCTGCTGAGATAAGCTAACACCTTGATGCGCCTCTTCGAGTAACGCCAGCAACCGTTGCGCATAGTCGTAATGAGCATTATCTGGTTTAACACGCTGAAGCAGCCGCCTCTGCAGCAGCGGGAACTCCTCAATAAACAGTCTTACATAGCCCGTACGCCCACCCATGCGCAGTGCGGAGAGGTACACTGAAAGCGCACGTGTACTTCTCTGCCCCTTTACAAGCCCCTCCAATAATAGATGGGTAACGGCCATCAGCACTCTACAGGTGACTCGATTGGTCACCCGATTGCCTTTTCGAGCCTGCTCTTCAATATCCTCCAAAAGCGCCACGGCAGCACGTCCCGTCTCACACTTCACATCATTCGCTGTACCTGGCTGATCAATGCGCGAAATCATAACGCGCGCCGCGGTAATTCGCTCCTCTTCATAGCGATAACGATGGCTTTTCAAAATCGATGTACCCGACTTATCGACCTCCAACGCCCACTGTTCCAGCCACTCATCGGCCGCCAACGGGTCACCTTGCAGTAACGAAAGTCGCGCCCGGGCAGCCCCCAAAGAGGGAAAACCTTGAATCGTTGCCGCAATAGGTCTGTAGAGCGCCTCCACCTCATCCAGCAACTGCTCCGCATGCGAATAGGCGCGGCGGCTCTCTTCAAGGCGCGCATGCACCAACGGCACAAACAGGGCCAATTTACGGTCATCGTCCATCATCTGATAGACCGCCTGCAGACACTCATCCGCCTTATCCATCTGATTCAACTCACGATAAAAGGCGACAAGCATTAAATTTTGCCAGCAGATAAACGCATCGGAACAGCGCTTACGAGACTCCAGCCAAGTACGCGTATCTTTGTAGACCTGAAGCGCCGATTTAAACTCACCCTGCCATTGATAGACCCAGGCAAGGCGCACAGCTGCCGCGCCGACAATCTCATAATTGGACTCAAGCTGACCATAACGCAAAGCTTCTGCAACGGCGGCCGCCCCCTCTTTTAACTGCCCTTGCAGATAGAGGCTCATGCCCAAACTGAAGTGCGCCTCAGAGCGCTGCGGCAGATCTTCCCGCTCGGCCGTTTGCAGTGAGGCACGTGAAATGGACTCAGCAAACCGAGCCTCACCATGCAGTCGAGCCCAAAACGACTGAATAAATCGCAGCTCTCCATGGATGCGGTACCAATCTTTCAAGTCGTTAATACCATACTCAGCAACAAACGCATGGTCACCAATATCAAGCGCGGCCTGAGCCTCCTTCAAACAGCGCTCCACCTGTTGGATATAACGACTGGTCGGATTAATATGCGTCGTTGACTCATAAATCCAGACCCTCAGAAAAAAGATCATCAACTTAGGGCGCTCTTCAATGGTTAATCCCGGCAGCCTCAGTAACAAACGCTTCAATGACTCAAAGCGCGCCTCATGAATAAAGCGCAAGCCTTCTCGCTCAATCAGTTCAGCCGCCCAATCCCAATCACCCAGCAAGAGCACCTGATCCAACGCCTCCTCCACACAGTGGTGCGCCTGAAACCAAGTCGCTGCACTGATGCGCAATCGAGGCAGCTTTTCAACAAGGTAGCGCTCTGCGCGCGAACGTAAAAATTGCTGAAACAACCCGTGATAACGATACCACGTTCGATGCTGATCCAACGCTTCAAGAAAAACCCCCTCTGCAAGCAGCTGATCTAAATAGCGACGACTGTCCGACTCAACCGGCATATCACCCTCTCGATTGTCTGCTAAACAGGCATTGCAGAGATCGACTGAGAGGCGCGGCAGGTGTGCCGTAAGGTAGAGAAAGGTTGCCAGCGCCGTGGGCAATCGATTTACAATCTCCTCCAAAAAATATTCGCTCATCAGATCACTCGAACGCACGGTTGCACGCACCGCATCACAATCCAGTGACGTTTGTTGATCACGACATGAGATCTGCAAAAGCTTAATGCCGACGGGCCAACCTTGCGTCAGCTCAAAGATCAGCTGCCCAAGCTCACTCTCCATGGGGACCGCCGGTTCAACACGACTGAGCCGATTAAACAGATCAATGGTCTCACGCTGATTCAAGGCAAACAGCTCAGGTAACATCTCTCGATACTCATCGGCCATTCGACGGCGCGCCACATGCAGCGCCGGACGGTGCCGAGAGATCAAGACCACACGCAGATGAGCAGGCAGATAGTCGAGAAAAAAGGAGAAGGATTCAAGCACCTCGTCACGGGTGATCACATCAAAATCATCCAACACCAACAAGGTGGACTGTTCTGCCTCTGCATGCTGATCCAGCTGATTTAACAAGCCTGTGATCAACGACTTAATCGGCCGGTCGGGCTCGGAAAAGAGGCGCTCATGAAACGCCACATCACTGTAGATCTGCCCATGCAACAGCGCGCCTGAGAGGTACTGCCAAAAACGGCGGGTATCATTATCATCATGATCCAATGAAAGCCATGCGGTCTTACCTGAAGACCTCGTTTGATCCGAGCAGGCGCCACGCTGAGCAATCCAATAGGCCATTGCGGTAGACTTCCCATACCCTGGACTGCCCAGCAGGGCGGTGATTTTGAAATCGTTTATCTGGGAGAAATGCTCTTGTAAACCATGAGGAAGATGGTAATTAGACTCAACACTGGGTGGAAAAAACTTACTTTTCAGCAGCACGCAAAACCCCTTATTTACATATTAACCAAAACCTGTAACGCATGTATGCCCGGCATAAAAAAATAGGCACCCCCGACAACACGCGTGAAGTGTCCCGCGCCCAACGTGCCTAGCCCTGTGACACGCTGCCTTACAGGGCTCTGTTGAATCGTAAACTGCCCATCGCCCCCCTCTTCTCTGGGGTCATGATCACCGATCAAAGGGTCGGCATCGTTATAGAGCTCAGCAAATTTTTTATTATTAACCCAACTCTGCTGAATAAACTCAAACTGCCGCGCAATATTGGCGTTAAAACAGAGAAAATGGAGCCCTCTCGACTCACCATCATCCTCTGCCTTCAGCAGTGCGTCTAAATCAAAATCACCCACCAAGGGTTTACCATAGGCTCGGCCACGACGCATAATACGGTGACGACGATTTACATCCCAGCTCCTCCCCGTTCCTGGCCCAGGCTCTAACGCGTCTCGCGGATGGGTGCGACGAATATGGGCCCCAAGCGGGCAGAGGTATCCATGAGGGTCTTTTTTGTGATAACTGAAATCGTTGGCCCGACCCAATGTGGTTTTTGCAGGGTCCTCATCTGAGGGCGGTTGATATGGGCAGTGGACTAAAGGCGCCCCATCCATCCAGCGCCCCACCATTTTAGCGGCTAACCAGTGGCGTTTTAAAACTTCATCAACGTCCGCTAACGGGTGATGAACCGTATCAGCGGCGCGATTGATGTAGCGCCAAAATGCAGCAACATTCTGTTCGATCTGTCGAAAAACCAGGTAGCTGCCATTTCGACCAAAATCGAGCTGCTCACTCTGAATAGGATGGCTAGAGAGCCTATCCTGAAGAGAGGTCGATGCTGAGTACCCAGCAGATTCAGGCGGCAGCGTTGGCGAGTGTGGATACTCTCCATACTCATTTTTATACCCAAGCACAAACTCTCCGATGCGTACCTGACGTGCATCATCGGTCTCACACGGCTCAGACAGCTCTCGAATGGCCGGTTGTGACACCCCATCCCGAAAACCAAAGTGCTCTTTGCTGTTGGGCAGCGCTTCACTTTCTAAGGTTCCGACACGCTCCAGCCCCTGTTCACTGAGTCGGCTCAATAACAGAGCGTGTTCCAATGTGCTCAGCTGCGCCTCATCTTTGGCATACAGCATCAACAAAAGGTCAACACGGTGGGCAGATGCTCCCCCACCCCACTGCCAACCTTGCGGGCTGTTTATGCCATGATCGCCTAAACTGCGACGACGATGCGGGGCGGTCATGCCTTCACGAAACTCACGCGAAAAAGAGTCTAACGTCTGCTGTGGCAGGCCAAGTGCACTCAACCCTGAGTGAGTAAACGCCAGATGCACGGCTTCGATCTGAGCTTTCTGCTCAAAGGGAACCACCCGCCCCGCGACACCGCGCAACCAATCGCGTGCCGCAGATGCATCCTTGATCGTCAATAGATAAAACCGTGCAGCGCGCAGCCGCGGATAACCGCGAAGAATAATCGCCTGAATATCACCACTCTCTATACTCATATTCTCTCTAACTCATATTCTCGCTCACTCATACTCTCGCTATGCGTCTTCCGCTTTTTCCGCTTCAAAAGCGCCTTAACCATCGAGTCACCTCGTCATGACTCAGTCGTCCACGCAGCCCCTCTCGTATAGCGGCGTTGTTGAGCACATTGCTCACACTCAGCCTGCGATAAGCGGTGTACCATACCTGGGTCGACAGCTGACTGGCACGCGCATAATCTTTGAATTTCTGCTCATGCCGAGCGCCTTGTTTAATCAACCAACGCGTTGCAGGAAAGCCTCGGGTGTTACTCCAAACGGCCGTCAAGCCATCGGCGGCGCGATCAACAAAGTCACCCAAATAGCGCTCCCAACTGCCATCGTAGTTGCTCAGGAAGAGCAGTTTTCTCCCTTTATCAATGATCATCCAGCGCGCAAAATGGATGCTGTTGATGCCACCTAAGTGACCTCGATTGAAAAGGTACTCTGCGGCAAAGTGAATCACGGCAAAGACACCCCGCAGCGTGAGTTGACGAAACAGGCCGGGTTTAATAGCGGTCACACTCACCATAGGGTTCTGTAAAATATGGTCCTCTTCCACCGCAATGCGAGCAATATGATCATGGTGACCTCGCCAATCGTCAATCTCGGCTTCACCGTCTCTCATTTCGTGATAACGCAACAGACAGAGCCACAGCAACCCGATCAACAGCAGCGGCAACCAAAAAAGACAGAGCGCCCCTAACACCACGGCAACCACCGCAACCCCTTTTCCGATAAACAGCAACGTCTCTTGCCAGGTCGCACGACTCTCAGACTGCAACGCCCACCAGAACTCCGGTGTAGCGCGCACAAAGGCTTGAAGATGCGCTCGTATCTCAAGAGCGGAGCGCTGCTGCAGCTGCCCAGAGCGCTGCATATCATCCAACACCCCCTGTAAGGACTCAACCAGCCTCTGCTCCCGCTTAATTCGGGCTCGAGTCAAACCCACTGCACCAACATAGTAGGCTGCACTCGGCACACGGTGATGCAACCAATATCGGACAATAGCCTGCTTCATAGCCAACGTGGGTTCTGACTGTAAAGAGGATGGAGAGGATGGAGAGGATAAAGAAGGTGAAGAGAGTGAAGAGGGTGAAGAGGGTGAAGAGGGTGAAGAGGGTGAAGAGAGTGAAGAGAGTGAAGAGAGTGAAGAGAGTGAAGAGAGTGAAGAGAGTGAAGAGGGCACAGGAAACCCAGCGCACAAGCTATACAGTTTAACAATAAAGGGAAAGTCGACCGTCAACAGACCGTAAAAATAGTCCTCTGCCAAACCGTCCACATTAGAAGAGAAGAGCAGCTGAGGCGCAAACACCGCCTCTCTCGATAGCTCCGGTCCCCCCGATACCCCCGTCTCTTCAATAATCACCCAACGAACAAAATGGTTCTCTGGCAATCGATCAAACAGGACACTGTTTCCCGCATCCATCTCTGCCCTCAGCCCAAGCAGCAGTGCCCTCACCTCCTCTATACGATTAGGCAGAATCGGACAAAGAAGTGCTATATCAGTCTGACGAACCATCTTACCGCTCCTGTTCGAGCCCTTGACACTGACCCCTCGTTAGGCAGGCGGACTGTTTCGAAAAGCCGCCTCGAATTGACAATACCACCTTGACGGAAAGGGTCCTGTATAACAGAGATCACCCACCCTACCCGCCAGAGGCCTCAGCCCCTCTAGCTCAACCAAAGCACGGATCATTTTAGGCAAAATGATCGCATTGAGCTTTGCCCCTTGGCACTTATGCAAACCGGCACCAAAGAGCATATAGTCAATCTCCCGCTCAGGGTCAATCTCATCGGAAAAAGCATAACGACTCTGATCATGTTGTGCAGCCTGAGTTGAGACAATGCACCAATGCCCCTTCTTTACAACCGCGCCTTTACGCCCACGCACCCCCGTCGAAGCAAATTGAAAGTCCTCTTTACAATAACGCAGCAGGAACGGATTATGAGGGTTAAAGCGGAGCATCTCATAAGCATAACCGCGAATCAGCGCCAAGTGATCCGTGTCCGTACTGCGGCTGCGCTGCCCACCTGTTTTTGATGCCCTTCTCCCTTTATCTCCTTTTTGACCTTTATCGCCTTTCTGCTTAATGCTGTTCGCTAAAGACTTTACATTTGCATAAATAACAGGCCGCTGAAACAGCGCCTCCAATATATGAACAGCGGCTTTGCTGATGGTCTCAAGTGTACCCACAATAAGGCCACTGATATTGCGTCGAATCGTATCGTTATTGAGCCACTCCTGTGATGACTTAAGCTTGATCATTCTCACCAGAAC
>JAYPBG010000182.1:3893-7363 GCA_038124075.1 Gammaproteobacteria bacterium | reverse complement strand
GCGTACTGCAGCAGTGGTATGATGCTGAGCTAAAAACATGGATAGCAGATCCACACGATCAACGACACCACCTTTTAGGCCGTCACACACGCCAACAATATTTAGTCAATAAATTGGACAGCTGTACACGGCTGCTCTTATCCGCACCACGGTCTAACGAGGGAAGCGGCCCACAGTGTGAAGAAGAGCGATTACTGCAGGAAAAGAACGAACAGGTTCTGAAACATATCAAGATGATTGAAACGGCACTGTTTAAAAAGCTCTCCCTGGATCAAAAGCAAGCCTATTTTTCGCTGCTGAAATATTGGCTTTTCTTTCACATCCCTGCCGCATACGGCATGATGCTTCTGGCGACCTTGCATCTTGTTACGGCCACTGCATTTTTAAATAGAGTATAGAGCATGAGTGAGCCTGAAGAGAGATCCTATACCGCTCGTAAGCGTACAGTGCGAATCACCCAGTCCTTTATCCGTAGCTGGCGCTATCTACGACCGCATCAAACATGGCAGTGCGGGCGCCCTTGTCAACAGAAAAGCACCTGTGATCAAGGCCCAAACGCACAAGGCCAATGCTTACACAGTTATGCACCGTGCAAGCCAGTACGCAGCCAACGGTCTCGAAGAGGGCGATGGGTTGTGGCACTCCTAAGTGTCATGACCCTCACGCTCTTAGGCGGCTTTGCGTTTGGTCACTTTAAATATAACCAGTGGCAATGGATACTCTCACCCGGGAGCCTAAACCTCGTCCATGAATCGATGACCGCGCAATGCCAATCCTGCCATCAAGATACCGGACATCATGAAACACCCCTGAAGCCCCATCAATGCACCGTCTGCCACAGCTTTGATCAGAACGCCCATTTAGCTCACGCACTTCCAGAGCGTCAATGGACGCATTATAAAAGTCTCAATTCTATAGCGACAGCGACACCTAAAAAAGACGCGCTACAGGGCCCCCGTTGCTCACATTGCCATACCGAACATAAAGGGCATAATGGGGAGCTGACCGTGCACATGGATTCCGAGTGCCAAACGTGCCATCAAGCAACCTTTTCAACGTTATCCTCACATCCAGACTTTGAGCTTGGCATGCCAGCTGATCAGACAGCCTTCAGGCACAACAGGCACTACAAAAACTACTTTCGATCAAGCTCAGAGTCAAAATGGCAATCGCCTCCGTGTGAAACCTGCCACCTGCTTGACCGCTCCGATACCGGCTTAGCCATCTCCCCTTATGAGCAGAGCTGTGCAACCTGCCATGCTGAAGACATTACCTATGAAATAAGTAAATTTGGCGGCATACCCTTTTTAACCATTCCTGCCCTTGATCTGAACTATTTAAACACCTACGGCTTTTCAGTCGGGCAATGGCCCACCTCGGTCGAACCGAACAGCCCCAGTTTAGACCCCATAACCCTCTCTCTTCTTGAAACTGAAACAAGCAGACCTATCTCAACCGCCCTGTTGAGTGCGATCGGTTCAGGTCGTATCAACTTATACACTCTAGAATCAGCATGCTCAACACTGGGAAGCACGTGCCCCGATGAGCGTTGGCTGGCAAACGAGGTTGAAAAGATCGCCTTTGCTATCAAACGCCTTTTACTTGAGTTCAACCGAGCAGGGCCCGCAGCATTCAAAAAGCGTTGGGAAGCCCAACCTACTGGGCCATCGGCTGCGCACCCTCTCCATTTTGATCACATGGCATCAACCAAAATAGTTCAACAGCACCTAGGTCGTGCATTTACAAAACTGCGCACGGAGAGACTCTTAGAGCACTTCCAAACGACAGAGCAAATCACATTAAGCGACTACCCCTCTGATGCGCAGCCAGCACCTTCATCAACACCTATAGCCACATGGGTGATTAACAACCACCGAATTCTCTATCGGCCTGATCAGCATAAAGACCCTTTGGTAACATCGCTCCTCACTCGATGGGCTGGCTCAAACAGAGCCGCTTCACTCATCGAATCGGATGACGGCTGTTTTCGATGCCATAACAAACCACCACCCAATGATATTGATGTTATGACACCTAAAATTTGGGAAATAGGTCACTCAAAACGTCATACCGATCAATTTAAAATAAAAGCATTATTCAATCGAAAGTTTGATCACCAAACGCATGCCGTCGGCCGAGAAAACAGCTGCATTGACTGCCACGGACAGCCGCTGAAGCCGATTACATTCTCGACATGTCACGACTGCCATGGCGCGTCAGATCAAACATCCACCTGTCAGACATGCCACACCTATCATGCGACAGCACACGAAGAGTAACTTGACTCATTACCGATACGGTATAAGGAAACACATTATGATCTCGATATTGAATCTATCTGGCCCATACTCAGTGAACAGGTCAAAACTAACGTCTCTTCTGCTCAGTACGGCTCTTTTCTCAACGGCTTTTTCATCGGTTTTTGTATCGAACAACAGCCATGCCAACGACTGTGCACACGCCATGCAGCTTAAAGAACAAGCCGTTGCACAGGCCAAGCAGAACCATCTCGACCTGGCCCATAAGACCATTCAAACATCACTCACACTCTGTGAACGCTTTGGAAACTGGATCACACTCGGTGGAATAGAGAAGGCACGGGGTAATACAGAAGAGGCCGCATCCGCCTATATTCAGGCAAAGCAGCTCGCCCAAGACAGCCGACAGAGTCAAATGGCACTTGCTCGATATGCTGAAATGATGGGAGCACTCGGCCATCCTCATTTAGGTGCATCCCTGCTCTATGCCGCTCGACAAGGGGCACCTGATGTTGCCGACTGGATCATTACGCTCAATAAAGAGCTCGACATCTCTGCACGACAACAGACACTCAGCGCGCACCACTTAACACGCGCACTCAATACAAAAGCGTACAGTAACTTGGGGGTCAATACAGCGCCCTCCATCAACCTTCAGCTGAATTTTAAACATAACAGTACCGAACCTGTCGACCGTTCACGGTTTAACCTCTCTCCCCTTGTCGAAGCCTTTTCAGAAAAAGGGCTAAAAGATAAACACTTTACCCTCGTAGGGCATACCGATTCGACCGGTACTGACCAATACAATGATCATCTTTCAAGACTCAGGGCAGAGGTCATATATAACGAACTCATTTCAATGGACTCATCATTGAAAGATCGCCTCTCCATTAAAGGTGAAGGTGAAGGCTCACCCCTCTATTATAATGAAAAGGATGAGACAGAGCGCATGCTCAACCGCCGTCTAGAGATTCAAGTACGTGACGAAAAATAGATAAACAACTGATTGATTGAGGCTTCTATAAATGTTTAGAGTGTATCACCTCTTATTGATTATCGGACTGCTCACAACTGTGCAAACGACCTCAGCAGTCACACTGGTGGGCTTCGGCAGCGCCAAAGATTCTGACAACGCTAAACGCATCGCCTACACGGATCTGCTCGATCAATTACAGACAGAGCTGACCCATTATAAATGTTCACAAGCCCCTT
>JAYPBG010000182.1:1076-3793 GCA_038124075.1 Gammaproteobacteria bacterium | reverse complement strand
CAACCGTTTCCCATGGCCACTGGAACCCACCTTCCAGTTAACGCATCAAGCTGAGGGAGAGGGTAAAGCAGAGAATGAGCAATATACAGCAGAAGCAACACTGAATAAAAAAACGATCGCCGCACTCGACTCTAAAATAAGTGCCTTATATGACACGCTGGATCAATCCATCATTCGACGGATCGATAAAAAGCGGCTGCCTTATAAAAAATCGGACCTCGACAGATATAAAAAAATCGGTGCTTTATGGCAAACAACCAAAGCCCTGAATGACTATTATGACCTCTATGCCCTGTTTGGCTTAGCCTTTCCAGTGCCCTACAAAACCCAATGGTTTGAACATGCAGCACGGCACCTCACGTCAAACGCCCAGCCCGTAGACTCCATCGAAACCTTAGCCACTGCGGTTATGAATAACTCATCCGGCGTAAAAAGCGCCTTTCTCCACGCACCAAAACCGTTGAACACCGTTGAAATGACACCGCTCTCTCTGGAAATCAGACATGCACTCGCCCATGCCTATCAACAAGCATTTCCAAGCGGAGTACTTAGAGTGCGCGGCATAAAAATGGTTTCACACGCAGACACACCGTGCGTAGACAGTCGGCTCAATATAGAGACACACTGCAATCCGCCCTCTAATACGATAACAACACAGAGCATGCCAGAAAACATGGTAGAGCCCACAACAGAGGGCGATCAGCGGGTATTGCTCTCACACTATCAAATCAATAAAAGAGCGATTATTTTCACCTTCTATTTACAAGACATGGCAGGATTACACAGCCCTAGCAGCTATCGCCTAAAAAAATCTAAGATAAAAACCCGCTTTGAACCCCTGAACGCTCAATTTGACCAAGCACTGCACCAGCCGATTTTGGCTAAACAGCGTTTTCGTACGTCCATTACAACATCACTGGGCGAGCAACAGATTCTTCTCACTGAAAAAGAACAGCTGGAACTCAAAATTAAAATGACAGAGCCCGGCTACTACTACTTGATCGGACATATTATTCGTGAAGATAAGCAGTTCTCTTATCTGATTCAACTCAACGCCCCCTCGGCCCCTAAACCGCAATTTATCAGCACACTCAGTGAGTCACAGACAAACCGGTACATCTCGCTGGGCCACTTCGAAATACACCCACCTTACGGCGTCGAACATGTTCAAATTATAGCCAGCACGTTCAATCCAGAAAGCACACTGCCAAAAGTGACCTACAGTGAATCACTGGGCGGCTATTGGGTTATAGAAAAAAGCGATAAGCAGATTAACAGAGCCCTCGCCACAACACGAGGACAACAGCGCTACTGTCGACCCACTCGCGGACAATCACGCCACTGCCGAGCTCATGTCGCCACAGCAATGACTGAAACACCCACAGCAGGGTCCAAACCAACCCAACAGGCCGAACACGAAGCGGCTGTCAGCTACACCACTATGAAAGCACTATGATCTATTTTGGATCTATTTTAGCATTCAACTTAAATCCGGCAGTGCGTAAGCCTCATCTTCTATTGTCTTGCTGATGCTGATCGATTGTGCTGCCGCACCACCATCCATCATCCCATCAACCGTGTAACGATAGGTGGTCGTATTTCCATAACGGAACTGGCCAAACTTCTTGACTATTGCGTCCTGTTTTAGGTTAACCAATGACTGTCCAGTTGAGGTCACAGGTTCCTCAACCTCTTGTTCACTCTCACCATAAAACATCTCTATTCGATTGCATATCTCTCTCGCGGCACCTTTTCTCCAATCTGCCATATAACGACGGCTTAAACGCCTGTCACGATAAAACGCCGGAATCTCTACACGTTTAGCCATTTTTTCCAACTGATCACAGATATACTCACACAGGGAGGTAACAACATCGACATCCGTTTTATACCCATAAAATATGCTGATATCGTACTCTACTCCATCACGGGTTTCCCACTTACTGCTGGCTTCGCAATTGAAAGCCTTTGCGATAGCGACTTCAATCCATTGAATATAGGCGGGTGTACGTTTATAACGCGCCTTTCTGTCGGTTTTTATCAGGTTATCCTCATCCAATACATCCTCTGCAATGAGATCAACCATCTCCAGATTGTATTTAGCCATAAGCTTCTGAACTCGGCTTGCAGCAATGGCTGCTTCATTCGGGGAGCTGCTGTCATTGGCCATGGCCAAGAGTTTTTGAATTCGGTCTTTAATTTTTTGAATATCCATAGCAATACCTTACATGATGTCTAGAAGTTGACAGGTTGGTGTTTTTTACATGCGCATGATATCGCCTCAATCCCACCATGAAAACAGAAAAAGCGCAGTCTATGGCAGCCTTTCTTGCAACAACTGATTGATTTATAACCTATTTCGGTATAAATTGTGTTCAAGCTCGTTAACCTTTCCTAATGCACTATTCTGAGGTACATGACATGAACCCTATTCCACCAAATATTGACTCAAACACCTACAAAAAAATAATGAAACATTATGACAGCGCCGCGAATATCGCTTACGAGAAAAAAATGGGCCGAAAACGACCCCTTGACCTCACCAAGATCACGCCTCTTATTAAGCGTTATAATGGCAAATACCTAAGCGGCCGATCGATCGCTTTTGAAACCTTTAATCAGCGAAACCTTTTTGTCCAACATATAGCCGGCACCAACTCCGGCACCAACTCCGGCACCAACTCCCACACCAACTACTACTACGACTTACAGGCCTT
>JAYPBG010000182.1:0-1066 GCA_038124075.1 Gammaproteobacteria bacterium | reverse complement strand
GATAAGAACCAAGCAAGCGCCGTGGTTCTATCGTGGCGTGAATATGGCCCAGCAGTACAGGCAGCAGAACAGGCATTGAAAGATGCTGGTCTTCAGACCAAGTATTAAACGCAGAACACGTTGCAAACAGGGAAAAGATTCCTTATGATTGGCTGATCGAAATTTTGATGGATTAGCCAATTGATACTGCATAGGGATCTTTACACGCGTACACGTCGGCCATGGACGGCCCTCGTGGCCGTTTCACTGCTGATTAAAGTACTTATTCCAATTGGCTATATGCCTGGCAATCTCATCGCTGGGCAACCCCTGATTGTACCCTGCCCCTCCTATTTTGGCTCTCTCGCGTATCTTTCCATAGACACTGAAAGCTGCAGCCATCATGATCACACTCAGCACCTTCCCCCATACCCACACGCTTCAACCGACTCTGAACACAGCATAGATCATAGCGGTCACGGTAAAAACGACACTGGAAATCAACACTGTCTGTTCAGCGCCTTGATTACAGCCGCCTGGCTCAGTACAACCTCTCCTCTCGTACTGCCACCTGTACCACCACCCTCATCAGAATCTCACTATACAGAAGCCCCCTGCTGCTTCTATCAAAACCCAAAACCACCCACACGCGCACCACCTATAACAGTATAAACAGGCCAACCCACTCAATTTCAGCAAAAACCTCACATACGGTTTAGGCGCCTATCTGCCTGAGTCTCATATATCCCTGTGCAGTGCTGCTGATGTTTATCTATTTGCAACCCTGCAATAACCTCAACGTGTGGACACTTTTTTATGAACTTTTTTATGAAAAAACATGATTTACATACCCTATTCTTTAGCTTGTCTTCAAGCGCCTCTATTATCATCAGCACCGCATTCTTTAACCCAGTGACACTGAGTACTGCGGTCGCATCCGATCAACCGCAAACAACCGATTATGACACCACGACAGAAACCCTTGTTGTCACCGCAACGCGAGAAGAACAGCCACAGCATGAAGTATCCGATACCGTATCGATCTTCGATGCCGACGAGATTGAAGCGGTATCACCGGCACACCCAT
>JAYPBG010000181.1:0-7368 GCA_038124075.1 Gammaproteobacteria bacterium | reverse complement strand
CCAAATAACCCAAATAACCCAAATAACCCAAATGGCTTTGTAGATGACCCCTACCTGCCTCCTGAGGAGGGATCGTTATCGGTGTCGCGGTCGCCACATAAAGCGTTCACGGGTGATGTTGCAAAAAGGCGGTTTTCAGAGGGTGGGCAGTGGATCTCGGAAGCGTTTGATCTCTATCGGCGTTCGCCAGGGCGTTTGACGGGTATGGCGTTGCTTTTTTTTATTGTGGCACTTTTGGTCAGCCTGATACCGCTGCTCAATTTTGTTGCCTCTTTTATTACGATTTTTATGGTGGCAGGTTTCTGTGTGGCTGCGCATAAGCTGAGCATAGAGCAGGCGATCTCTAGCCGTGATTTTATCAAAGGAGGGGCAGCACACTGGAAACCGCTCTTGACGGTGGCCGCTGTACTGCTGGTCATCAATTTGGCGGCTGCCTTATTGGCTGCACTTGTTGTCGGCTTTTTGCTGGGTGAGGATATGCGTGCGCTCTTTCTAAGCAGTATGTTTGACCCTTCTGCCGCGTCAGCCGAGCCTGTAGGTCAAGAGGATTGGGCGCTGTTTGGTCTGGCCCATGTTTTGGGTGGGCTGGTTGCCTTGTTGGCGGTGATCCCAGCCATGATGCTTTATTGGTTTGCACCTGCTTTGGTGGTGTTGGATGACTGTCGAGCCTTAGAGGCGATGACGCTGAGCTTTAAAGGTTGTATGAAAAATATCCTTCCTTTTGCGCTTTATGGCCTAATCAGCCTGGTCATGTTATTTGTAGGTACTGTGACGTTTGGTGTCGGGTTCCTGTTTGTTGGGCCTATCCTTGCGGTCTCCATGTACACGAGTTACGCATCCATCTTTCGTTCTTAGCGCGTTGTGCTGAGCCATTGGTTGAGCGTTTCACCGTCGTGGGCGGTCAGTGTACCGGCGGCTTGTTTCAACTGTAGGGTATGAAGAATAAAATCATATCGTGCATTGGCGTAGTCACGCTTTGCGGCAAATAGGCTTCTTTGAGCGTTGAGTACATCGACAACATTTCGGGTGCCAACCTCATAGCCTGCCTCTGTCGCTTCCAATGCACTGCTGGATGAGATGATCGCTTGTCGGCGGGCCTTAACCCTTGATACATCGGTATGAACGCTTCGATATAGGTTGCGTGTCGATTGTGTGGCGTCTTTGATCTCTGCGGTGAGTGTGTCGGTCGCAGCGTGAAATTCAAGCTCAGCCTGTTTTTTGACGCTTGATGTGTTGAAGCCTGTAAACAGAGGTGCGGAGAGTTGGATGGCCACTGTTGAGGTGTCTGTGTCTAAGTGGTTCGTAACAGCATTTGAGTCGGTATGGCTCGCAACCAGATTAAGCGTAGGGGCACTGCGTGCATGGGCGGCACGCAGTGAAGCTTTTCTGGCTTGCTGTGCGGCGCGTGCAGCCAATACAGAGGGGTTCTCTGCTTGTGCTCGCGTGACCCAGTCAGACATGTTGCTGGGGGTCGGGTCTGATATGGGCATATCGGGGTGTACTTTGTGAACATTCGCTATGAGGGAGCCGGTCAGGCGTGAAAGGTTTTCATAGGCGATGTCGAGCTCGGTGGCTGAGGCAATTTGATTGACCTCGGCAAGGTCGTAGGCTGCTTGAGCTTCGTGAACATCCGTGATGGCGGTTAAACCGACGCTGAAGCGTTGCTGGATTTGTTCAAGTTGCTGCTGTGTGGCAGTGAGTTCGGCCTCCGAGAAGGTCAGTTGTGACTCGGCGCGCAGTACCTCTAAATAGCGCTCTGTTACTGTGATGATAAACGCTTGATATTGAGCTTTTAATTGGTGCTCTAATTGATCGAACGTGTTCTCTGCGGCCTTGTATTGGAACCAGCGCTCCAGTTGAAAAAGCGGCTGAGTTAGGTTGAGCGTATACGCGTGTGTGTTCCCTTCAGAATCGGCCGTTCCCTGTTCGGTTTTTGTCTTTGCGGTTTGGGCTGTGAGACTGAGATCGGGGAGTAACCTGCTGCGGGCTTGAGTGCGGTTTTCCTGTTGGGCTGCGATCTGCTTCTGTTGGCTTTGCCACTCTGGCGCATGCTCTAGTGACATATTTAATGCTTTAAGAAGGTCGATGGGGGCTTGGTTAACCTGAATGCCGGCATGGGCACTGCTTGAAAAGAGTATAATGACAATGGCAGTGAGGGAAAAAAGCGGTATGGCACTGGGTAATTTGAGCATGATGCATATCCTTAAGCAAAGCGGGGTGTATCAGTATAGGCGCTGAGGGTCGGTGTTGATTGATCTTTGTGAGCACTTTTCAGGTTGCTCATACACAAAGGCTAGCTTATCCTAACTTTTTGGGCCTGCATAGATTGATGTTGATGAGGCGCTGTACGCTGTTTCGCTTGTGGGTATATGCACGTGCACATATCGAAGCCAGCCGTATTTTGGACAAAAACTTTACATTGGAAATAATGAGGGTGATGGGTAATGAGTAAATTAACGAGCCACTTTTTGAGCGATATTGCTGCAGTTGAGGAGGGGGTTATTCATCCATTGCCCAATTCTGAGAAAATCTACCTGAATACAGAGATCGAAGGTGTTCAGGTGCCAATGCGTAGGATTACCGTAACAGGTGAAAACCCTGATGTTGTTGTCTATGACACATCAGGTCCGTATACCGATCCTGAAGCGAAGATCGATATACGTCAGGGCTTATCAAAAGTACGTCAACCGTGGGTGGATGCACGCAGTGAGGTTGAGAAGCTGTCCGGTTTGAGCTCAACATTTGCGGGCAAGCGAACGCGTGATCCGATGTTGGCGGGCCAGCAGTTTAAAGCTAAGCATCAACCTCGTCGAGCTAAGGCGGGCCAGCGCGTCACTCAGATGCATTATGCACGCAAAGGGATCATCACTGAGGAGATGGCTTATATTGCACGTAGAGAAAACCTGTGGGCGAGCCAGAGTGAAGAGGCTCGAGGGTTGTATGGGCGCGGTGTACGCCAATACAAGGGTGAGATACCTTTTGATATAACGGCTGAGTTTGTGCGCCAAGAAGTAGCCTCGGGCCGGGCGGTTATTCCAGCAAATATCAACCACCTCGAGCTTGAGCCACAGATCATTGGTAGACATTTTTTGGTTAAAGTGAATGCTAATATTGGTAACTCGGCTGTGACATCGTCGATACAGGAAGAGGTGGCCAAGATGACCTGGGCAACGCGTTGGGGGGCGGATACGGTTATGGACCTCTCAACCGGTGCTCATATTCATGAAACGCGCGAATGGATTGTACGGAACTCACCGGTCCCTATTGGCACAGTACCTATCTATCAGGCCTTGGAGAAGGTGGGTGGGGTGCCTGAAGACCTTACCTGGGCGCTCTTTCGTGATACGCTGATTGAGCAGGCGGAGCAGGGGGTAGACTATTTTACAATTCATGCGGGCGTGCTGAAAGCGTATGTACCGCTGACCGCTCGTCGCTTGACAGGCATTGTCTCACGTGGCGGCAGTATTATGGCGAAATGGTGTCTTGCGCATAACAAGGAGAACTTCTTGTATACCCATTTTGATGATATTTGCGACATTATGGCGGCTTACGATGTGACCTTTTCGTTGGGTGACGGTTTGCGTCCTGGAGCGATCGCGGATGCTAATGATGAGGCGCAATTTGCTGAGCTGCACACTTTGGGTGAGCTGACCCAAAAGGCTTGGTCGTTTGACGCTCAAGTTATGATTGAGGGGCCAGGGCATGTGCCTCTGCATCTTATCCGAGAAAATATGGATGAGCAGCTTGAGCACTGTTATGAGGCGCCGTTTTATACGTTGGGCCCACTGACGACGGACATAGCACCAGGTTTTGACCATATTACGTCAGCGATTGGTGCAGCCAATATCGGACGATACGGTACGGCCATGCTCTGTTACGTTACACCGAAAGAACATTTAGGATTACCTGATAAAGAAGATGTGAAACAGGGCTTAATTGCGTATAAAATAGCCGCACATGCAGCGGATCTTGCCAAAGGTCATCCTGCCGCACAGGTCAGGGATAATGCCCTCTCCCGAGCGCGCTTTGAGTTCCGGTGGGAGGATCAGTTTAACTTGGCGATTGATCCAGATACTGCGAGAGCCTATCACGATGAGACGTTGCCAAAAGATGCGCACAAGGAGGCGCAATTCTGCTCAATGTGTGGGCCTAAGTTCTGTTCTATGAAGATTACGCAGGATGTTCGAGACTATGCTGATCAGCTTGAGCGTGACGCGGTGTGTGGTCAGCATGAAGGTAAAGATAAGACTGAAAGCGAGCCTGAAGGCGCTGGCTGAACCTAGGTCTTAATCGGACTGGTTATATTGATAGCATGTGATGGCGTGCCATCGCATGCTTGTTTAAAGGGTAGAAAGTCGAGTGACTGATTCAATAAATATATTATTTGTCTGTACTGAAAATGCATGCCGTTCACAGATTGCTGAAGGCTGGGCGAGCACGCTGCATCGAGATAACATCGCTGTTAAATCAGCGGGCATCGTGGCTAACGGTGTTAATGGTTCTGCTGTAGTCGTTATGAAGGAGTGCGCAGTTGATATCAGTCGGCAGAGCTCGGATGTGATCAAGGCAGAGGATTTTGAGCAGGCTGACATTATTGTGACCGTCTGTGAGCAGGCCGATCGCCGTTGCCCACCGTTGCCAGCCGGTAAAATAAAATATCATTGGCCGATCAAAAACCCAGTATCCCAGGTTGGGGATAACGAGCGCTCTCTTGAGGCTTTTCGTCGATGCAGAGACGAGCTGAAAAAACGCATTATCACACTCTTTCAGATGGAAGGTATCTGCTATGATGCCTCTGCTGAACATGCAGCCCCTGTATTAGAGAAAATGGTTTAATCGGGTGCGCTTGCATATTGTCTCATGTTGTCTGGATTTAGTTTGATAAATTAGTCTTTTTTGGCCCTTGGCGAACATTGGGTAATTGTTTGAGTAATTGTTTGAGTAATTGTTTGAGTAATAGATTAAAGGAGTTGTACTATGGCAGATGGACCCGCCTACACACTGGATGATGTGAGCATTGAAGCCTCTCGACTGGTTTATGAGGGTTTCTTTAAGCTGCAGAAGATTCAGTTAAAGCATAAAATGATGGAGGGTGGCTGGAGTGCTAGTGTGACCCGTGAATGCTTTCTTCGTCAACCTGCTGTCGCGGTTCTTCCTTATGATCCCTATCAAGATAAAGTGGTGCTGATTGAGCAGTTTCGCATTGGGGCTTTGCAGCAGGTGGAAGGCCCTTGGCAGATAGAGCTGGTCGCAGGCATGATGGAAAAAGGAGAGTCTGCCGAGGAGGTAGCGGTAAGAGAGACGGTTGAAGAGGCCGGTACTGAGGTCATGGATCTTGAGTTTATCTGTGATTTTCTACCCAGTGCGGGTGGGAGTAATGAAAAAATAAACCTCTTTTGTGGTGCCATTGATGCCAGAGGTGTTGGTGGTGTGCATGGCCTTGAAGAGGAGGGTGAAGATATTTGGGTGCAGACCTATTCAAGGGAGGATGCGCTACACGCTCTTCATGAAGGTTATATAAAGAGTGCCCCCGCCATTATTGCGCTGCAGTGGTTAGAGGTCAATTATGGACGATTGCAAGAGAAGTGGCGATAAGGCTTGTAGTAATAATAAATAATTTCAAGTGCGCAATGTATAGCGTTCAATCTATGTAGAATGTATGACAGAAAAGGAAAATGGATGGGAGGTGAGCTTGGTTTAACTGCATGATAAACCAGCTGTTTTTTTCTTAATTTTCTCTCAGTACGGTCTATATACTCCTTGGGCTAAACATTAAAGGTTTGATTAATATTTGATCTCGTACGACAATTAAAGATAACAAAGTGAAGATTTTGGGGTTAATACAGTGGGCGTGAACAAGAGGAGGCGTGCGTCAGTTTGCAGCAGTATTCAATTATGGGGAATAATAGCAGGACTTCAGAAGCATCGGTTAAGGGAGTGTTTCAAAATGAAATGCATCATTATGCTCCAGACTTAGAGGGGTTCCTTACGACGTGCGAAAAAAATTACCTTCTCGCAAAAAAAATTATTGATATGCTCGGTGGGTTGAAAGAGAAGGGTGAGCAGTTTCGATTTGGTTTGGCTCTAAACAGTGAAGAGCTGGGTATTATTGAGGTGCGGTTGGTTGAAAGCAGCCGTTATACATCAACGGTTGTGTTTCATCAGGTTCACCCCTCCACCGAATGGCTGCCTGGAACTCAGTTCAGTGTCTGCCTCTATCATGATGCGTGCCTCGCAGAGGTGATTGAGTTTCAAGGGTGTCGCAATGTCGAACCGGCTTATCAGTACCCGAACAGTGCGATGATGCAGTGCGATGAAAAGCGACAGCATAATCTGTTCTTATATGAGTGGCTCCTATTTTGTATGGCCAATGGCTGTGATCTAAAGGCCATTCCAGTAGGTCAACAGGGCGGTCAACAGGGCAGGCCAAAAGAGTAGGTTAAAATATGCGTTGACCTGCATGTTTAAAACCTCGTCGATACAATCATTCATTAAGCCAGAAGCATTCAGTAGAATGTTTGAAGGGTTTGTGACGCACTTTGTGGCATACCCGCTGGAATTGGTTTATAACTGAAAAGTAGTGATGTATAAAAAGTGTGCTAACCTCTGAAGGCTGTCTACCTGCTATTTCACAGTATGAGCACGCATGTTTAAGGCTCTGAAGAAGAGTAAATAATGACAACTTGATGCATACTTAAATGAATTTGGTGATTCATTGACTAAAAAGAGAGACGTGCAGTCAGATGTTGCGCTGCGACTGCTTCAAATATCAGACTCCCACCTCTATACGGAGGCAGAGGGCGGCCATCTCATCGGTATGAATACCGATGAGAGCTTGCGTAATGTGCTCGAGTTGATTAAGCAGCGCGAGTTCGATGCGTCAGGCCCTCTGTTTGACTTGGTGCTTGCGACAGGCGATATTTCGCAAGATGGAAGTGAAGCCTCCTATCGTCGTTTTAACCGCTATGTGGGTGAGCTTGGTAGACCGATCTGCTGGTTGCCAGGTAACCATGATGCACGGCCTACCATGGAGCGTACGCTAGATAAAACGCGATTAGCGCCATGCGTGATTAAACGCGCGGGCTGGGCCATTATTATGTTGGACTCGGCGATACCGGGAGAAGTACCGGGTCGCTTTAGTGATGAGCAGCTCGCTTTTCTGGAAAGTGCGTTGAAGGAGAGTGCGTCTCAAGGTGAGCATGTGGCCATATGCCTTCATCACCACCCTGTTCCTCTTGGCAGTAAGTGGCTGGACAGTGTGGCGCTGCTGAATCCTGAGGCTTTTTTTTCGGTGATCGATCGGTTCGACCATATAAAAACCGTGATATTTGGTCATGTGCATCAAGCGCATGAGAGCCTACGTAATGG
>JAYPBG010000180.1:2680-7377 GCA_038124075.1 Gammaproteobacteria bacterium | reverse complement strand
TCAAGCTGATCAACAGCGACCACTTTCCCAAATGTTTCTCGATAGGTGCGTTCAACGGGCTCTAACCCTAGGCGTTCTGCTTCATCGTTTAAACACTTTTTAGGTACATCGATGAACAGTACGGGGCGCTCGCACGCTAAAGCAAATTCAAAAGAGATGCCGGACCAATCGCTGATTAAGATATCGCTGTCGTAGAGTGACGCTTTATCTCGGATATCCAGTTGCATTTGAAAGTGGGTATGTTGGCTGAAACGGTTTTGAAGCTTCTCAATGAGTCGAGGGTTTTTGCGAGTGGTCATGGGGTGGGGCCTGACAATTAAGTGATAACCAGCCGCGAGCAAGATATCGATGATCGCTTCACCGCAGAGCTCGAGTGTAGCGTGTTCTCCCCAGCTGGGAGCAAGCATGACGGTTTTTGTCGTGCCGGTGGGCTTATCCGGCTTCTCTGGTTGAGACTGTCGGTGCTTTTTTACATCGGCCATCAACACCTCTAATCGGCGGTAACCATCTTCATACAGATTCTTCGCTGGTAAATTGTAGAGTGCTTCTCTTTTTCTGATCTCTTCAACCTGATGGGGGCCGGTGCAAAAGAGGGTGTCAAAGTGGTCAAACGCCGCTTTGCGATAGTTGTAGTGGGTACTGACCATCGCGTGAAATAGATAGAGATAGTGGACAGGGTAGTGCGAGGATCGTTTAATATGGTATGTCTCTAAATCGGGCATGGTCATGATCAGTAGATCGGCGCGCAGCTGCATAAAGAGTCCAATCTGCAGTGCACCTTCTCGAATATAGAAGGTATGCAGACGCGGGTTGTTTGTATCAAGAATGGGGTCATTGGGGTCTGAGGTCAGATAACACACCTCTCTTTGGTGCGTGTGAGTCAGTTCATGAACGAGCGCTTCAAAGTGCATATAGGAGTGGGTGTCCTCGGCGTAAAATACAAAGGTACGTTGAGCTTGTTGGAGTCGGTTAAACTGTTTGATGTCAGACCAGCTGCGAAAAAAGTTGAGGATGGATGTGATCATGGTGTTGCCTGCTCCGTCGTCTCCTGTTTGTTGTATTTATTATAGTGTTGTATTTATTATAGTGTCGGTTCGATGTCTGGAACGGATTTAATGATCTGTGCCAGCTGCTCAGGGCTGTAACGAACAGGGTGGTTTCCGAGTCGCTCCAGATTAACACCGGCGACAATCTCATCTATCTTGGGTGATCTGTTCAAAGGGTGTTGGCCGACACGCGTGCTCAGTCCGCACGCTTTCATCAGTCTGTACCAGCGATGCTTTGCGCCTTCAGGGTCGCTGACCCCAAGCATCTTATACAGCTTCTCTTGCAGTGCTCTGATCTCTCTCCAGTGCCGACCCCCGTTGGGTGTTCCAATCTCTGCGTGATGAAACGTAAAAAAAGCGCCCAGTGTCATGGCTACGGCATGCCCATGGGCAACACCAAACAGAGAGGTGATTTGATAGGAGAGCGCGTGGGGGGCTGTGGTTTTTGTTAAGTTGATCGCTTTGCCGGCGTAGTGTGCGGCGATCAGCATATGGTCACGGCTCTTTTTATCGCGCTCTGTCTTGTACTCTTGATGGCCCGCTTGATGGCCCGCTTGATGGCCCAGGTTAACCGCTTTTGGCAGCCACTCCATCAGCGTTGAGATGGCTTGGGCGGCGAAGGTGCGACTTTCAGCTGAGGAGGCAACCGACCAGTAGGATTCGATCGCTTGGCACAGCGCATCAAAGCCTGTGGATGCTGTAATATAAGGCGGCAGTGTGTCGGTAACATTGGCATCGAGAATAGCGGTATGAGGCTGTAGTGCTGGAGAGGCTAAGGAGAACTTCTTACCTTGGTGATAGAGGACAGCAAAGTGGGTCGCTTCGCTGCCGGTGCCTGCCGTCGTTGGAATGGCGACGATAGGGGGTAATTGAGTGGGGCACTCGATCTCCCCTCGCAGTAACGCCAATGCGAGCCTATCTCCCTGTTCGTCATGAGGGTGGTACTTTGAGAGCGCATAGAAAGCAGCGACGGCTTTAGCCACGTCGATCGCACTGCCACCGCCGACGGCGAGAATGAGATCGGGTTTGAATGGACGGCACTGTTCGACCCCCTTCAACACCTCTTCAAAGCGTGGGTTAGCGGAGTAGTCATTAAAGGTCGCGCAGGTAAAATCGCTCAATGGCTTCTTAAGTGCCGCTTCTGCGCCCGAGGTTTGGTGGGCGCGTTTTCCAGTGACCAGAAAAATGGTTTTCACGTTCATTTGATGCGCTGTTTCACGCAGGCGCTCAAGGCTGCCTCTGCCGATCAATGGGGTGGTGTGACTCAATCGTGTGACTCCTTTACGAAGCGGATGAAGTCGCTGCAGTTTTTTTCTGGGCTCAACGTGGGTCTTCCTAGATCGCTGCGATACCCCTTATCCACTCTTAATTCGAGCAGTGCAGGGCCGGTTTGCTGTACAAAGGCCTTAATTGCGGTGAGACCCTGTTTGGGGTCGTCGCAGCGGGCGGAGTAGCGGTACCCGCAGGTGTGTGCGATGCCATTGAATTCGATGTCAGAGCCTACGGTGGGTTGGCCGCCGACGGAGTCGTGTGCGGCGTTGTTGATCACAATATGAAAGAGGTTGGTCAGATGAGATTGACCGTTAGTGGCGAAGGCGCCCATGTGCATGAGGGCGGCACCATCGCCATCGATACAGATAATGCGCCGATCGCCTTTTCGAGCGGCAAGGGCTCGGGCGATTTGAGAGGCGTGCCCCATGCCGCCCACGGTGAGAAAATCACGCTGGTGTCCGTCGCCCCGTGCGGCTCGATACTCAAAGAGCTCGCGTGAGGCCATACCGGTCGTGGAGACGGTAATATCCTGTTCGTTTAAGGTGTCGACGATCATCTGAATCGCCCGCTCTCGCGTCCAGCCATAGGTCTGTGCGGTGGGTTGCTTTTGCAACCGATATTGCGAGAAGCTGCCTTTTCTAACCACCAGTGCGTGCGCACAGCGGCCTGTGCGGGCTGCGCGCACGGCCGCGTGTATGCATTGTGCTATATTTGGGGTTTGGCCATCGAGCACCGTATAGGCAATGCCCAATGTGTTTAAGAGTTCAAGTGTAATGGCGCCCTGCTTGATATGTTGAGGCTCATCTTTAATGTGGGGTTCGCCACGCCACCCAATGAGCAGCAGCATGGGGATCCCATAGACCTGTGGGTCGACGAGCGAGGCCAGTGGGTTGATGGCATTGCCTAAACCGGAGTTTTGCATATAGACCAGAGGAACGCGTCCCGTGGCAAGGTAATCCCCCAAGGCAAGCCCAATGGCCGCCCCCTCATTGGCGGCGATCAGGTGATGCTGTTTATCGACATGGTCTGTAATATAGGCGCAAAAGGATGTTAACAGTGAATCTGGGACGCCGGTATAGTAACCCACGTTTTGATCCGTCAGTGCTTTGAAAAAGGTCTCTGGGTTAATCATAGGGCGTCCTGTTTACCCTCGTTTACCTTGTTTACCGTGTTCCGGGTATGAGATCGAGTATGCTGCTGATGCTCATGCAGCGCGCTTCAGACTCTTTTGAGCGGCCGTGACGTAAAATAGAAGAGGCGACCTCGCGCATCGCTGGATAGGCTGCGCGAAGCATATGGTTGGCATAGATGACAATGTTGACCCCGGCCTCTATCAACGCCTCTTCTCGTATCTGATTATAGCTGGAAGGGACGACCACCAGGGGTACTTTTCGCTCGAATGATTGAAAGTGCTTACAGAACTCAAGAATTTCGTCGGGCTGTTTTGAGCGGCTGTGGATCATGATGCCATCAGCGCCGGCTGCAATATAGGCTTGAGCACGGTGCAATGCATCGTCCATGCCCGCTTCAAGAATTAAACTTTCGATGCGGGCAATAATCATAAAATCGTCTGTGACCTGAACCGATTTGCCCGCTTGAATTTTTTCACAAAAGGAGTCGATCGGAATTTGGTGCTGCTCCACGTCGTTTCCAAACAGTGAATTCTTTTTCAGTCCGACTTTATCTTCAATAATCACAGCGGAAACGCCCACACGCTCTAGGTTTTTAATGGTAAATTTAAAGTGCTCAGGGATTCCGCCTGTATCGGCATCGTAAATCAGGGGTTTGGTTGTGACTTCAAACATCTCGTTAATGTTATGCAGGCGGGTTGTCAGGTCGAGCGCCTCGATGTCGGGTTTACCGCGTACCGTTGAGTCGGTTAGACTGCTGGACCACATCGCATCAAACTCCTGCTTAATGTGGTGCTCGTCTTCGATCGAGAGGTGCTCGATGATCAGTCCGCAAAGAGGGGAGTGGGCCTCAAGCACGCGCACTAACGGTTTTGAGCTCAGCAGGCGGCGCAGTCGAGATTGGCGGATGTTGGGGGTCGTGCCAATCTCTTTGAGTGAGTTGTTCAGCTGGGTCGACGAGATGCCAGGGGTGTAGGGCACTTCGATCAATTCACCGCCCCATTCAGCCAATACATCGATGACCTGTTGGCGAATGTTTCTCTGGACCCCGCTCTTCCAGTCATCACCATGGACGACGTAGTCGGGCTTTAACTTGCGTAGGTTGTCGGTGTAATCCAGCGTCGCTTGGGGGATGGTTTGAGAGACCCATTGAATATTCTCGACGACGGTTCGGCGCTGTTGAAAGGTCATAAAGGGGAGACGTTTATAGCTTGCGATCGCTTGATCTGTCAAAATGCCTACCGTCACG
>JAYPBG010000180.1:0-2670 GCA_038124075.1 Gammaproteobacteria bacterium | reverse complement strand
GTATTGGCTCGCTTGTTCAAGAATGTTAATATGGCCAGGGTGAAGTAGGTCTGCACTCATGCCGACATAAACTGTTTTCAAAGTGATCACTCCTAAAGATTGATCTATGAGGTGTTATTCTTTACAGATTTACAGATTTACAGATTTATTTTTCGTTGCCCTTATTGAGTGGTTCGACGTTTTCATTGTTTTCTTTATTTTCATTATTCTCAACGCTCTTTTTAATGTGAGTGCTCTCCTCGGGTGGCGGTTCAGGTGGCCGTTCGCCCTTGTGTATAATGCATTTTACCCAGGTTTTAAATTTATACCAGTAGAGCTTAACGGTAAATACAACGCTTAACAGTCCAGCAATCAACATCTGCAAGATGAAACTGCCTGTGCCTGGATCGAGATAGGCATGGCTTGTTCCGGTAAAAAATAGGTAAACTAAAAGAATTTTGAACATAATGGGTTATCCTTGTTTTTTTGGTCAGTTATGTTTTTTTAACACATAGTGGTTTAGTGGTTTAGTGGTTTAGTATTTAACAGTGTCGCCATTAGATCTCCTTGCGCTTTTCCTTTTCGGGTGTCTGTTTCGGAGGGTAGATGACCTCTTCTGCTTGCCATGCTGTACTGAAATGACTCCCTGTTATACGGAATTTTATGATGAAATCAAGATACTCTTCGACGTAGGCGTTTTTCTGGAATGGGAAAAAATAGAACGATCGCGTATACTCTTTCTGGTTGGCTGTCTCTTGAATGGAGGGCTCTTGGTATTTATTCTCCCATCCCATAATGTCTGCAACTGTTTTTGGCAGCTGTTTTAAAGAGACCCATTGATGGGAGGTGTGTAGGGGGCCTTGAGCCCCCGGCTCTTTTATCAACAAGAGCGGTGAAGCCAGTCCTGAGATCAGTGTATGGGTTCGAGGGTCATCAAATATGGTGTCGAGAGGGGCGAGATTCTGACCCGGTTGCCCGTTTGGAACCCAACCGCCGTGATCGCCATGTATGATGATTAACATATCGTCATACAGTCCGCTCTGTTTGAGTTTATTAAGAAAGCTCACTAAGTACGGTATTGTGCAGCGTGACTGAATCAGCAGTCTGGGCCTATTCATACCATCGGCCTGACCTGAGTATGAGCAGTTGGGGTTTGTGACCATGGGGTTGTGTGTGTTATGGATGTGTATGTATTTGTAGACATGGTCGTTGCGTGTGGCGGAAAGCGTCTTGGTTAATTCGGTTAAAAAAAGTGAGTGCAAAAAGAACGTCTCACCAAGGGCGGGTTCTATTTCCAATAGGTTGGAAAAGAGCCATTGCTGCTGGTTGTAGATCCGTTTTTTGAGAAGATGGGGAAAAGATCTAAATAGGGACATGTCTATCCATAATGAGAGTGCCTGCGTTTTGGATTTTTGTATAACAGCATTATCAATCTGTACCAAGTTATCGGGTTCAATGGCTTGATAGTGATTTAAAATGAAACCGCCTGGCGTTGCAATATCGAGTTCAAATTGATTCTCTTTGGCTAAGGTTAAAATACTGTTCTCTTTTAAGGCGCGAAGGGAGAAGGCGTCTTTAGGTTCGTTGTTTGCATAGATTTCAGCGCTTAAGAATGCGGGTAATGAAAATCGAGTATAGGGGAAGACGCCCAACGCTTCGAGATAGAATTGAAATCCCGAAAAGTGCTCTTTCAGTGTCGGAAGATTGTTTTCATGATTGTTCTCATGAAGGTTTTCATTATGTACGAGATCATAGAATATATCTGATTGAAAGCCATCGACAACCATATGCAACACATTGCGGTTTTTTGAGAACTGCCCCGCCGTTATGATGTCTTGTTGATTGAACTGGGGGTCATGAGCAGGCAATCTGCCAATGTTCTCAACGACCTCTATCCCGACGGAAAGCCCTTTTATGCCTATCACAAATAAGACGCATTTAAGTTGGAGGGTGGTGGCCTTTTCTGATGAAAAAGCGATAAAACAGATTAAGATGCCAATCCAAATGGCCGCCTCCAGCCACGGTTGCCAAGTATGGGTATTCCACTCGATCTCTTGGCCATTTAAAACGCCATAGTTCCAAACCAGCAGATTGGCTTGGATCCAAGTGAGCAGGGTTAATGCCAGCGTGATATTGATAAGCTTGAGTTGAACCTTGGTTGGGCACAGTTTGAAGAGAAGATAGAGTAACAGCGTTGAGGTACAGAAGAAAAAGAGAAAGATAGACGCAGCGCTGGAGAGCGTATACTCGAGCTGTGTAATATTGCCCAAATAGATGGTAATGGGGGTGAGTAAAAAGAGCTGTAAGGTCAGTAAGAAAATCGCAACAAGAGGCTTTTTGCTACCATTTTCTATGGCTTTACTTAGGTTCATTCTGGCTCGTTATGGTGTCATGTAACATGTAAAGATGCTCTCTAATACTAATAATAGATTATAGCAGCTTAGGTGGGGGGTATTAGGGGGTATTAGCGGGGTATTAGGACGGCGGGTATTAGTAACGGGTATAAGGACCGGGTATAAGAACAGTAGAAAAGGACAGCCATAAAATAACAAAATAGAACAATAGAAAAGGACAGCCATAAAATAATAAAATATGGAAAAGTGGCCAGTTATCGTGTTTAGGAAGGGATCGCTGATCCTCCATTGCTCACAATCAAGCTGTCGAGGTGCTATTGAACGCTAAGATTTAGAT
>JAYPBG010000179.1:4954-7378 GCA_038124075.1 Gammaproteobacteria bacterium | reverse complement strand
AGGTGGGCGAGCGCTCTATGTCAGTGACAGCCAAGGGGTTGTGTGGGCTTTGGATCGTGCCACGGGTAACGTGCTTTGGAAGCAAGAGGGGCTGTTGGCGCGTACGCTCTCAGGCCCGCAGCGTTACCAAGATTATGTTGTTGTAGGCGACTTTGAGGGTTACCTGCATTGGCTTTCTGCGAAAGAGGGTGCTTTTGTGGGAAGGGTAAGAATAGACCGCAAGGGAATCCGCAGTCAGCCTTTTAAACAGTCAGGTGCCCTGTTTGTCTCTGGAGTAGGTGGGCAGCTGGCGCGTGTGGAACTTAACATCAAATGAAACCGGTAATTGCTTTAGTTGGACGTCCTAATGTCGGGAAGTCGACCCTCTTTAACTGCTTGACGCGCAGCCGGGATGCGCTTGTTGCTAACTTACCCGGCCTCACCCGTGATCGCCAATACGGTGAAGGTGAGCTGGATGGCATTGAGTTTATCGTGGTGGATACGGGAGGTATTACCGGTGAAGCAGAGGAGGGGGTTGAAGAGTTGATGCGAGAGCAGTCTCTTCAAGCGGTCGAAGATGCGGATATTGTTCTTTTCTTAGTCGATGCAAAAGTGGGTCTGACGGCTTCAGATGAAGCGGTTGCAGAGCGGCTGCGCAAATTCAATAAAAAAATCCACTTGGTTGTGAATAAGATTGACGGTGTTGATGTGGATACGGCGTCAACCGAGTTCTACGCGCTGGGTATTGGGAATGTGCACCAAACAGCCGCTTCGCACCGACGAGGTGTCTCGCAGTTGATCAGTGCTGTTTTGGCGCCTTTTAGGCCATCAGAGGCGTGTGACAGCAGTGGTGAAGAAGAGGCTGGCGCGTTGAAAGGTTTGAAGGTGGCGACCATTGGCCGGCCTAATGTGGGTAAGTCAACGCTGGTTAATCGCCTATTGGGTGAGGAGCGTGTTGTTGTCTTTGACCTTCCTGGAACGACGCGTGACAGTGTTTATATCCCTTATGAGCATCATGGTGAGCCCTATGTGTTGATTGATACGGCGGGTGTGCGCAGGCGAGGTAAGGTGCGTGAGACCGTTGAGAAGTTCTCAGTTGTTAAAACGCTTCAAGCGATATCCGACGCCGATGTTGTGGTTGTGTTGATTGATGCGCGGGAGGGCATTGTTGATCAAGACCTGCATATGATGAGTTATGCAATGGACGCGGGGCGTGCGATGGTATTGGCTGTGAATAAGTGGGATGGTTTGTCGGCTGAGCATCGTCATCAGGTGAAGGTGAGCCTTGAGCGGAAGTTGCACTTTATCGACTACGTGAAGATACATTTTATATCTGCGCTTCATGGTACGGGTGTTGGTCATCTCTATAAGTCGATTCAGCGAGCGCATGAGTCGGCGCAGGTCAGTGTCAGTCCGAGCCGGTTAACCCGTATTCTCGAGGGTGCGGTGCATCAACATCAGCCGCCTCTTGTTCAAGGGCGCAGAATTAAATTACGCTACGCCCATCTGGGTGGAAATGCACCGCCTGTCATTGTTATTCATGGTAATCAGACGCAGAAAGTGCCAAAAGCGTACACCCGATATTTGGAGAATGTCTACCGCAAAGTGCTGAAGCTTGAAGGTACGCCCATACAAATTGAGTACCGTGCAGGACAAAACCAATTTGAAGGTAAGAGAAACACGTTGTCAGATCGTCAGCTCAAAAAGCGTCGTCGGCTCATGCAGCATGTTAAAAAGAAAAAGTAGCAGGCGGAGAGGCTTGTTGGATTGAGTTTAAGAGGAAAATAACAGCATGCTGAGTTATAAGCACAGTTTTCATGCAGGCAACTTTGCTGATCTGCATAAACATCTATCGTTGATTATTGTGTTGCAGGCGATGCAACGTAAAGATAAGCCTTTTGTCTATATTGATACGCATGCCGGTTCGGGCCTTTATCATTTGAAAGGAAAGCAAGCGCAGCAGAATCGCGAATTTAAAACCGGTGTGTCACAGTTGTATAATCGAATTGATGAGTTGCCTCCTCTGTCTGGTGTTGTGCAGCACTACGTCAAGACCATTCAGCAGCACAATGATAAGGGCTTGGGTTATTACCCAGGTTCTCCATTGGTTGCGAATTCACTGCTCAGAGAGCAAGATCGGATGGTGTTAATGGAGCTGCATACTTCAGAAGCGGACAAGCTCAAGACGCTCTTAAAAGATGAAAAGCGAGCCCATGTTCACCATAGGGATGGTCTTGAAGGATTGATAGGGCTTGTGCCACCATACGAGAAGCGTGGAGTGGTGTTGATGGACCCCTCTTATGAGGTGAAAAGCGACTATTCTGGCGCCTGGAACAGCGTGTTAAAGGCGCATCAACGTTGGGCTCAGGGTACCTATATGATCTGGTACCCTATTTTGGAGGAGGAGCGTCATAAAGGCTTGATTACCGAGCTGCAGCGCAGTGG
>JAYPBG010000179.1:2473-4944 GCA_038124075.1 Gammaproteobacteria bacterium | reverse complement strand
ATATGAAAGCGCAACAAGAACAGGCAAAGCGCGTCGGTATGCATGGGTCTGGATTGATCGTGATCAACCCGCCGTGGAAGTTTGGTGAGCAGAGCCACTCAATCTTTCACTCAATTATTAAAGCGGTTTACCCAGAAGATCAGTTTGTGGGTGAGTGGCTGGTTCCAGAGTAGCCTCTTCAGAGATGCTTGTTATCTTGCTCTCTATGATGCCGCCGTTCACGTGTGTTCTTATATGGCTGCCCGGTTTTAGCCCCTTTGTCGACTTAATAATCCGCCCCTTTTCTGATCGGGTGATAGAGTAGCCTCGTTCAAGCGTAGCCAACGGGCTGATGGTGTGAAGTCTGTGTGCAAAGTCCTTCCAATCGCGCTCTTTATTATAGAGCTGTTGTGACATGCTGGCATGTAAGCGGCGCTGCAGTTCACTGAGGCGTTGTTGTAGCGCTGCGATCATGCGCTCCGGCGATTGCTGTTGGAGCCGTAGAAGCAGCGTGTTCAGTTGAGGTGGTGCCTGGTTTAAGCGGTGTATCATTGCGCGCTCAAGGCGCCCATAGAGATCATCCGCTTTTTGTGCCAGCTCATCTAAATACCGACCGGGGTGCTTTAACCTTTTTTCTAAGTGCCTTAAATGTCTCCTGTGTGCTTCTATCTGCGCCAGCATAGATCTGAACAGCCACTGCTCGTATCCTAATAGGCTCTCGAGGATCTCTTGCTGATTCGGGCTGACCAGCTCGGCAGCCGCTGATGGGGTGGGGGCGCGTACGTCAGCGACGAAATCGGCAATGGTGAAGTCGGTTTGGTGTCCTATACCACTGATGATTGGAATCTCTGATGCTGCGATGGTTCGAGCAACGCGTTCCTCATTAAAGCACCACAAATCCTCAATGGATCCGCCACCTCGTGCCAGAATGATCACGTCGCTTAGGTCAAGCCGATTGGCTGTGTTGATGGCGTTAATGATATCTTGTGTAGCGGCTTGGCCTTGTACGGCGGTGGGGTATAGAGTGACGGGCGTTGCGGGGAATCGGCGTTTTAAAACATTGAGTATGTCTCGGAGCGCGGCCCCTGTTGCGGATGTGATGATGCCTATATTGTTGGGGAAGGTCGGGATGGTCTGTTTTAGTGCGTCATCAAACAGACCTTCATTGGCCAATCTGTTCTTTAGCGCTTCGAATGCTTGCTGAAGAGTGCCTCGGCCCGCCGGCTCCATATGGTCGACAATGATCTGATAGTCTCCTCTGGCGGCATAGAGTGAAAGCCTACCTCGCGCAATGATTTGGTCGCCCTCTTTTGGGCGTTGTCGTAGGCGTTGGTTATTGCCCTTAAACATGGCGCCTCTTATCTGTGCCTGTCGGTCCTTAAGCGTGAAGTACCAGTGACCAGAGCTTGGGGTAGAGAAGTTTGAGAGTTCACCCGTGATCCAGATGTTGTTGAACTCACCTTCAAGCAGGCTCTTGACCTGGCCGTTTAGCTCGCTAATGGTGAGTACCTCTGTTGTGTCTGTGGGGCCATTTGGAATGCGGGACGGGTGGCTATGCCGCTGAAACTTTGTTGCCACTGAGTGCTGCTCCTGTCGTGAAATGCTGTTATAAAGCATGAGGTTACCCATTCATGCCGATGAGGTGCGTGCCAGGTTGCTCGAGAACGTAGTTTACCAGGTATAGTTGTTGCTATAGAATAGGCGGTTTATCAAATTTAGGCTGATTTCGGCAGGCCTTTTGTGGTGCTTGTCGTGATCTTTAAAAGGAGCTCACTATGCTACGAATTGAACAAGAAGCATTGACATTTGATGATGTCTTGCTACTACCCGAGTACTCTGAGGTATTGCCACGAGATGTGAAGCTCAAAACGCAACTGACGCGGACACTGTCTTTGAATGCGCCCTTAATTTCCGCAGCGATGGACACGGTCACCGAGAGTCGGTTGGCCATTGCGATGGCCCAAGAGGGAGGGCTCGGCATACTTCATAAGAATATGTCGATTGAAGAGCAAGCGCAAGAGGTTCGCAAAGTAAAAAAATATGAAAGCGGTGTCGTCAAAGATCCGATCACGGTTACCGCAGAAACGAGCATTGGTGAGCTGCTCGATGTGACGCAAGCAAACAATATTTCAGGTGTTCCCGTCGTCTTAGGTGATGATGATTTGGTGGGTATTGTGACGAGTCGAGATCTGCGATTCGAAGACCGCTTTGATCAACCTGTCTCCGCCATTATGACACCAAAGAACAACCTGGTGACGGTTAAAGAGGGCGCGGACCCTGCTGAGATTAAGTCGTTGCTGCATAAGCATCGCATTGAAAAAATATTGGTTGTAAATGACCAGTTTAAGCTGCGTGGCATGGTGACCATGAAAGATATTCGAAAAGCCGAAGCTTACCCACTGGCATGTAAAGACGAGCAAGGTCGTCTGCGTGTTGGTGCAGCGGTGGGTGCGGGTGAATCTGCAAAGGCGCGTGCTGAAGCATTGGTTGCA
>JAYPBG010000179.1:0-2463 GCA_038124075.1 Gammaproteobacteria bacterium | reverse complement strand
GTGGATGTACTTGTTGTTGATACGGCGCACGGTCACTCAAAAGGCGTATTGGAAACGGTTCGTTGGATCAAAGAGAGGTTTTCACGTGTGCAGGTCATTGGCGGTAATATCGCAACCGCGGAAGCGGCCATTGCCTTGGCTGATGCAGGTGCTGATGCTGTAAAAGTAGGGATAGGACCAGGTTCCATCTGTACAACGCGTATTGTTGCAGGCATTGGTGTGCCACAGATCAGCGCGATCAGTAATGTCTATCATGCGCTAAAAGGGCGTGATGTACCGGTCATTGCTGATGGAGGGATTCGGTTCTCGGGAGATTTGGCAAAAGCGGTTGCAGCAGGTGCCAGTGTTGTGATGGTGGGGAGCTTGTTGGCGGGTACAGAAGAGGCGCCCGGTGATGTTGAGCTCTATCAAGGTCGGTACTATAAAGCCTATCGAGGCATGGGATCGTTGGGGGCGATGTCGCAGAGCCACGGTTCGAGTGACCGCTACTTTCAAGACCCTTCATCCGGTATTGAGAAGCTTGTGCCAGAAGGGATAGAGGGGCGCGTACCTTATAAGGGGCCTATGTCTGCGATTGTTACACAGTTGATGGGCGGTTTACGTGCGAGCATGGGGTATACCGGATCCCGTGATATTGAACAGATGCAGTCAAAGACTCGGTTTGTCAAGGTGAGCTCTGCAGGTATGGCTGAGAGTCATGTGCACGATGTACAGATTACTAAAGAGGCGCCAAATTATCCTGTCAGTTAGTGCTGTATTCAGCAGGAATACGTTTAGGGATGCAGTCAAGTCATCATGTGTTAACGTGATATGAAAGAAAGCGAAAAGAGAAGAGAGAGAAACATTATGACTGTTGACATTCATGCCGATAAAATTTTGATTTTGGATTTTGGGTCTCAGTATACGCAGCTGATTGCGCGACGTATTCGTGAAATAGGTGTGTACTGCGAGCTCTATCGGTGCGATATCGACCTTGAGACCATTAAACGCTTTAACCCTAAAGGCGTTGTTCTCTCCGGCGGTCCAGAATCTGTGACCTCAAATGATACGCCTAGAGTCGATCCCGCGCTCTTTAAATTGGGGCTGCCTGTTCTGGGGATCTGTTATGGTATGCAGGCAATGGCGCAGCAGCTGGGTGGTACGGTGAGTCGCTCGGATAAAAAAGAGTTTGGCTTTGCTGATTTGGTGGCGGATGAGGCGTCGGTATTGCTCGATGGGCTGCAAGATCGTTGGGAAGGCGATAAACGTCATTTTGATGTTTGGATGAGTCACGGTGATAAAGTGACTGAATTGCCCAGCGGTTTTTCATGCATTGCGACAACCGACAGTGCGCCGATTGCAGCGATGGCAGATGAAACGCGCCGACTGTATGGTTTGCAGTTCCATCCTGAAGTGACGCATACCCATCAAGGCTTGGATATCCTGAAACGCTTTGTCAGGGATGTGTGCGGGTGTGTTTCGGATTGGAAGGCATCCAATATTATTGATGACATTATTCGCGATGTGCGTGAGCGTGTAGGCAGTGATGATGTGCTTTTAGGCTTGTCAGGTGGTGTCGACTCATCTGTTGTGGCTGCGCTTCTTCATAAAGCCATTGGTGATCAACTGACATGTGTTTTTGTTGATAATGGTTTACTACGGTTGCATGAAGGTGATCAGGTGATGGAAACCTTCGGCCGCAATATGGGCGTGAACGTGGTGCGTGCTGATGCAGAAGAGCTGTTTCTCTCTGCTTTAAAAGGTGAGGCGGATCCTGAGCGTAAACGGAAAATTATTGGTAAAACATTTATAGATGTATTTGAGGCGGAAGCTGAGAAATTAAAAAATGTAAAATGGTTGGCCCAAGGGACGATATACCCTGACGTCATTGAATCGGCAGGCTCTAAAACAGGTAAGGCACATGTTATAAAGTCTCATCACAACGTGGGTGGCTTACCAGACCATATGGCGCTTAATTTATTGGAGCCTTTACGTGAGCTTTTTAAAGATGAAGTGCGTAAAATCGGAGTAGAGTTAGGTCTGCCTTATGATATGGTCTATCGGCATCCGTTTCCTGGTCCGGGGTTGGGCGTAAGAATATTGGGTGCAATAGAGAAAGAGTTTGCAGATACACTGCGTCTTGCAGATGCCATATTTATTGATGAACTGCATAGAGCAGAGCTTTATCACAAAGTCAGTCAAGCATTTGTGGTGTTTTTACCTGTGAAGTCGGTGGGCGTTGTTGGGGATGCTCGGCAGTATGAGCATGTTGTGTCGTTGCGTGCTGTAGAGACCATCGATTTTATGACGGCACGCTGGGCGCACCTCCCTTATGAATTTTTAGAGAGGGTCTCTAATAGAATTATTAATGAAGTGCCTGGCGTGTCTAGGGTGACTTATGATATCTCCTCAAAGCCGCCTGCGACGATAGAGTGGGAGTAGTTTTTACTCCTAAAACCCTTATAAAAACTGGGTTTTTCAACT
>JAYPBG010000178.1:0-7380 GCA_038124075.1 Gammaproteobacteria bacterium | reverse complement strand
GGGCATTATACTCGAAAATCACCAACAAAATAACATCAAATTTAGGTCATACCCTCATCCAAGGCCACCGATACCAGCAGGCGCTCTAAATCTTCTTGACTGTCCAAATAGAGATAAGCTTCACACTCTGCAGCCAATGCACTCACTGCCCAGTTACGCATTGCCGCAACTGACACCTCTGTCTCAGAGATAATATCCAGATGAGGGTACTCTTTTTTATCTGGAAACTTTTTATCAGGTAAGCCGTTGGATGAAGCCTGCTCTGCCTTATTAGAACCGAAAGGACTCGCCGTAACTTCTTTTGCATCGATTGCCTGCTCAACATCATTATTAGCATCTGAAGTTGATCGCTTAGTACCAAGCGTATTATTGGTTTTATATATATTAAACATTTTACTCTCTCTTATAATTATTTTTCGCTTATTAATAAAGATAACACATTTAAGCGATGAAGAAGGCAAACTTTAGCCATGATAAAGAAAAGACGGCCAACCAATCAAAAAATCGTCTTCAAAATTTTTCGATACTGTTCGCTATAATGAGCAACTCCTCTTTGTTCAGTTGATAAGTATTACTGTTCAGAGATAACTTTGTGGTCTCATCATCACTCATTAACTGCGCCAACTGAATATAGGCTGGTTTGTAGTTAGGCAGGTGATTGATGGTGGTGTTGAGAAGAGACTTTTTGTTCATGTTGACCGGCTTGGACTCAATCGTGAGGGTTAACATTTTTTCACTTGGAGTAATTGCCGCCAAATTAAAGTAAGCTAATGTATTATTAGGATTGCTCTCAATGGCACGGATATAGAGTTGAGACTCATCCATTTGATACGATTGACCATTGACAGTGAGATCCTCATGTTTCTTTCCGCGCTTATATAGAGATAAAGCCAAATTGTAATAGGCATTCGAGTAGTTCGGATCGAGTTCAATCGTCTTTTTTAGCAGCGCACTCCTGGTATAAGCAGTACCGTTCTGCTTATCTGTGAACAATATGGACTCTTCACATGAGGTGGTGGTCGAAAGATTGTAGTAAGCATGGCTATTGGTCGGATCACAATATATCGCTCGTTTGAGAAGTTCAGCAGCGTCTAAACGCTCATCTCCAATAACAAAGTTGGGTGATTCTTCATTTAACAGTAGCGCCGCATTGTGATAAGCCCATGTTAATTTTGGGTCGTTCTCTAGCGCCCTAGCATAGAGCGAAAGAGGCGTGTGTGTTTCAGCACCCTCTTGATCCAGCGCGTGCAACTCAATTGACTCAATGCCTCTATTTTGCATACGTGCCGCTAGGCTGCAGTATGCGTTGGCATAACGGTAATCACTTTTAATGGCAAGCTGGTAAAGAGAGAGCGCATTCAGCTGTTCTTGTTTTCCAAGAAGGTTGATCTCTACAACCTCATCATCACCGAGAAGGTTTGCTAGATTGTGGTAGGCAAAGGTGTTTTGCGTATTAAGCTCAATGGCTCTGATAAGCAGAGTAATTTTAGTGAATTCAATGTCATGACCATTGATCGCTATAACAACTCTGTCATTGTCCCCAATCTCTAATGAGAGATTATAAAATAGAGCAGAGTCATTACAATCCTTTTTTATGGTTGATATTAGCCTGTGTTTTTCGAAAGAGATAACGTTACTTGAATTCATAATGATCTACTTTTTACCTTACTTTACCTTACTTTACCTTACTTTACTTTACCTTACTTTAATAAGGTTGATTAAATTAATAATGGATTTAGGCAGACATAACAACACCTAGGACCCGACCACTTTTTATCACTTTTTATCACCTTATAGATAGACCCCTTGCCCAATGAGATTATCCTGTACAAGAGGCCATATCTTAACATGATGATAATCGAAGTAGCAAGCCCCACCAAAACCTCAAACCTGAACAAAATGTAACCTTCCTAAGGGTTTCTGGGGTTTCTTGGTATTTTTATGGGCGCCCTAACATGTCTCTAAATATGTCTAAATATGCTTTTTGCTAACTCTGCTGATTCAATTGTATCAATGCCTTATCTAAGATCTTAATGGCTTCTTTAGCAGAAGGCCTATCCTCTGGAAGATAAGCGATCATTTTGAAGACCAAGTCTTGGATGACATTCTCAGGCGTGCGTTTTACCTTGTATGCAGAAACATCCTTGTCCCTTTCTTCATACATTTTCGACTCAATCTCTTTTAGGTCGGCAATTCTGGAAGCGGTTTCTAAATAGCTCTCAGCATCGTAGAGGTCAGTTACATAAATATCATAATGAAGCTCACTGATGGTAATACCCAATGAATAGATATCTATTTTTTCTACATGATCAGATTTAATCTCTAGATCATCAAAAAAACTTCTGGCGGATAATACCCACGGGTTCCGGCAAGAGAATTAAAATTTTCACCCTTCATCTTTGACAACCCAAAATCTATGAATGCGGGTTTGCCGTCTTCTTTTAGTAGAACATTGCCTGCCTTAATGTCTTGGTGAATGATACCTTTATCGTGGAGTGATTTTAAAGATACGAGCATCTCTTTTACGAAAGTAATCTGACCCTTTGTATCAAGATTATTAAACACATCTCTAAGATTCTTTGTGCTACCTACTTCAGAAACAAACTGCGCTTCAAATCGCCTCCTTTCTTGGCTGGGCTTGGGTTTTGATCCGCCATAGGCTAATGGAAATCTTTTTTGTGTGATCTCGAGTCTTGGGTAGGGTTTGACATACGCTATTGGCGCTAAATTTCTCTTGCTGGCCTTACTTTCCCCGTTATCTTCCTTTTCGGCAATCTTTTTTGATATGTTAATCTCTCGCATCAGTAATCCTTCACTACCGATCGCCTTCTTATGAGCATACCAGTTACCCGAACCAAGTTCTTTAATTAAATTAACAGTGCCAAATCCACCTTTACCTAAAAACGGGGAGTCGCTATTCTATTTTAATTAAAAAAAATGGTCCATTAATTCATTCACATCAAGAACTGATAGTGTTGTAGGTTTTGTGTAAAAGTTGACGCTTTCTGGATTTTCCAGTGATCGTGCAGCCATAAGGTCGTGCTCTAACCCAGCCTCTTTAGCAGAGAGTGTTTTCGGTGGTAAAGCGGTGCTGTTTGGATCGGTTGAGGTGACAAGGGTGTTGAGCAGCTCTTTATGTCTATGTGATTTGTATTTTATATATTGTTTCAAGTCGTCTGCATATTTGCTGTCAGTGTCTATGCTGCACTTCTTAATCAAATCTTTATTTATCCCGTTTAAATCACGGTCACTGATCTCTTGATGTCTTCCAGCAATAAAACAGGTCAAGTGAGGCTTCAACTTTACCCGAATCTCTTCTCGTGCTTTTACGGTACGCATTAGGGCAAGCAAGCCGGGTTTCTTTGGTCTTTGAGCCATAGGGGATTCGGACCGACTTGTTTCAGCCATGGCGGTATGCGATGATGCCAGCCTATGGCTGTTGGTGACAGTGGCATGAGTTGCTACTTTCATAATAGGTACAACCTCAATATAAACGGTTTTATTGGTTTTATTGGTTTTATTGGTTTTATTGGTTTTATTGGTTTTATTGGTTTTGTTAGCTGTTAGAATAAGAAAATATGGGTTATATATGAGGGTTATATATGACACCCATATTTCTTATTCTTGGTATTTTCATTCCATAACAACACTCTAGGCTGTCGCTCTAGGTTGCCGCCGTAATCACAGGTCGGCTCTCTGCCTCCATACCTGAGGGCAGGTGTGAGATCGGTGCCTGACACATCACCGAATTCAACTGCGCTCGCTGCGATTGACGTAATTGGTATGAATACTTACTGGTGCTACAACCATACCAGCGCTTAAAAGCTCGGCAAAAACTGCTCGCATCCGAAAAGCCTAAGCGGCAGGTAAGATCAGCAACATTTTTTATACCATTAGAGAGGTATTTATGCGCCAACACTTTTCGATCTCCATCCAGTATCTCTTTAAATGTCGTACCTTTGGCACTCAAATAACGCTGCAAAGTACGCTTACTGATGCCCAATTCACGCGCGACACCTTCAGCGGTAGGTCCATCATCCACAAGCGTCTGATGCACATAACGTTTCACTCGCTGCACGATATTGACCTTTTCAAAGGCTTGAATATAGTGCTCAACAACCTGATCATTTTGATGCGCAACCGAGAGATCAGCCGTTTTCAACCTCTTCTCAAAAAGCGCTTTTGAGAAAATCAACGTATTGTGCTCAGCTTGATAGTGTACTGAAACACCGAAGTATCGATCTAAGCCTGAGTTCATAATAGGTTTGGGACGACAGAGTTTGACTGCTAATGGGGCATGAAGGGTGTTATCCAAGAAGCGTACCAGCTTGACGAGAAGCGCAATAAGGCCATCCACACTGGCTTGCGGTACCTCATCGCTCACCGAGCTGACATCAATCTCCATGCTATAGCTTTCATTCTCTTTAGATAACTTTATCAAAACATTCTGATGAACCGCATTGAGGTATTTAATCGCGCGATGAAACGCTGAGACCAAACTGTCTGAGGCCATCATAGAGAAAGACAAAGCATCAAAACTGGCCAAATTGATTCGCTGAGCCACTTCAACACCCAATTGGCTTTGACTAAAAACATCTCTTTTTTCATGCAGTTCTACGTCAAGCCTTTTCCACAATGCCGCCATGATTGCAGGCGAGCATACTGCAGTAGGGTCTTTAAACGCGTCCAAATCCATGCCACATTCATGGGCAATCTCATACCCATTTAAAGCATGATCATTCAACAATGTTATAATAGCGGTCGCCCAAATCGAAGAGTAAGAATTTGTAATTTTCATCAGCAGTACTACCTATCAGTTATTAGTTTATGTTTTTGGTTTACAGTTTTGATTTACAGTTTTTTATTTACAATTTTTAGTTGTAATTGTGATTAACGGTTTTTACTTAAATTTTATTTATTTAATTCATTAGTTAATGATTAAAATTATTATATCCGTCGTTAGCTCTAACAGACGACAACCATTAAAACACAATTAACCTGATTGAATGTGTTTTTTTTGTAACATTTTCACGGCAATTCAGTAACTCTAGATGACAAGAACGAAAAGCATGGGCACTCTACACGTTATATAACCATTACTATGGTAACCACTATAGTAACCATTACACACTTATCATACACATACTATATATAGAGATCATATAGAGACCCGGCGAGCCTAAGACTATGAATTGATTGGTCACTCATGACTGAGCTTGATAGGGCGGGGAAGAAGAGGGGTTGATTTTTACGAGAGCCTGAGGGTGCGAGAATGTACAAGCATGTGGTTTTTTTCTATAACAAAAGAGGCCTAAGCGCTCACCCGGTCACTTTATAACGGCTCAATTCATCCGATGTATCACGCGATAACATCTCAAGCTGCTCTGCTGCGCTAACCAAGCGGCTTGCACCCTCAGAGGCTTGCTCAGCGATGTTGCGCACTCGCTCCATATTGTGGGTGATCTCATCGGCTGTGCACGCCTGCTCGGTGGCTGCACTTGCGATCTGCTCATTCATACAGTTGACACGCTCTACTGACACATTGATTGACTCCAGTGCAGAGCCTGTTTTACAGATCTTCTCTACACTCTCATCCACGCTGTCCCGACTCGCATTAATCACACCCAATGCATCTTCTGAGGCCGACTGCAATGTATTGATCATATTCTGAATTTCATCGGTTGACTCTCGTGTACGCTGCGCCAAGGTTCTTACCTCATCCGCCACCACTGCAAAACCGCGCCCCTGCTCGCCTGCACGAGCCGCCTCTATCGCTGCGTTTAATGCTAAAAGATTGGTCTGATCGGCAATGCCTCGTATTACATCCGTCACAGCACCGATACCATTTGCATCTTCAGCCAACTGCTTCATTACCCCACTCGTGCGCACCACCTCTTGCGCAAGCTGCTGGATGGTGCTGATCGCGCTCTGAACAACCAGTTCACCCTCTTTGGTGTGATTGTCAGCCTCTTTTGTTGCACTCGCTGCTTCAACGGTATTTTTCTCAACCTCCTGGGCAGTAGCCACCATTTCCGTCATCGCCGAAACCATCACGTCAATCTCTTGATGATGATCCGCCATACCGGACATGGTCTCAGTAGCCACTGAGCTGACCGATGTCACAGAACCTTCGACCTGCGTCATGGAGCGCTTAACACTGCTGACAACCTTATCAAAGGCTTCTGATATTTTATTAAATGAGTAGGCTATGTCCGCCATCTCATCGTCTGTAGAGGGTTCAATACGAACAGCCAGGTCACCACCCGCGAGTGCCTCTGCTGTTATTTGCAGCTCATGAACCGTTGAACTGACGCCACGATAGAATCCGATGAGCAGGTAGATATTAAGCAGTATCAACAAACCGCTTACCGTGATGTAGCGGGCCATCACCCTTTGGCTGCTGCGCAGATCGGCCTCCTCGGCTCCGAGGGCGGCTTCATCATGTATCCGTATCCACCGCACGTGGCTGCCATCTACGCGCCGCTCAGCGAGTTGCCGTACCGAGTCGCCTACGCCCTCCACACTGCCGCCATGGTGGGAGCCTTCATCGGTGCGCTTGCGCTGATCCGGCCGATGGTTCCCTTCGTCGCTCGCTGGTTCAGCGCCACCATTGTCGTCTCCGCCACCGCCTACACCGTCTTCGTCGGGCTGGCCGGCGGTCAAAACACCGCGCTCTCGCTTCTGTTGGTGGCTGCTGCGTGGCGGGCCTGGCACCACGACCGGGATGCGCTCGCGGGCCTTGCACTTGCGCTGCTGTTGTTCCGCCCCCAGTACGCCATCCCACTCCTCGGGCTCGCGTTCCTTGACCGCCGCTGGCGCACCGTCGGGTCTGCGGCGATCGGCGCTGCAGGCGTGTGGCTCGCCAACGCCGCCACCGCCGGCGCAGGCTGGATCGGCTTTTGGTACGACGGGGTCCGGCCGCTGCTGGAGGCCGACGCCGAGATCAATGCCGTCAACGAAATCGCGCCGCCCGGCGTGCTGGTCGCCGTCCTCGGCGAGTCAACCGCTGCCGTTGCGGTCGGTGGCGCCATCTCTGCAGGGATCATCGGGGGTCTGATGTGGGTCTGGTGGTCCCGCCGCCTCGACCTCGGCGGCCGTATGGCGTTGACCGCAGCTGCGCTCCCGCTCCTTGGACCCCATGCGATCTACTACGACACCAGCTTCCTGCTCTTCACCGTCACCGTGCTCACCGACCGCCGCCTCCTCTCTCCCGGCAGCGTTGGCCTCGTCTGGCTGGCGACCTGGATCCACCTCGCCCGTTACCCGATCGGCGCCAATCCGTTGGTCGTTGTGATCGCCGTCGTGCTCGTGATCGCTACGACGCGGCTCCTCCGCGCTCAGCCCGCTCCCCGCGCCGCTCAGCCGCTCGGCTTCCGCCTG